>JABHSO010000024.1 GCA_018669845.1 Gammaproteobacteria bacterium
TAAAATTGTCTGTCCGGCTTCTATCGTATCGATCGTTACACCGGTGAAGATATTCGATGTACTGATCGTGCCGCCTTCGGTAAATGTCTGGTCGTTTGCCGTTACACCACTGAGCGTTGGCTCGTCATTGACCGCCACCACCGTAATGTCGGTTTGCACCGCACTCACTGCCGAGGTGTCATCACCGCTGTTTAATACACCCCCTGAATCCTGTACTGTTAAGCCGGTGAACGTGCGGGTTGTTGTGTCTGGATCGTCGCTATTGCTAATTGCAAAACCGATGTTGTTCAACACCGTCTGTGCCTGGGCTTCGGTCGTGCCGGCTGCAAACTCAATGCTTAACACGCCACTGCTGATACTGTAACTGTGTGTCGATGCACCACCCAGGGCCGTTGTGCCTGCGTCGGCGTTGATGTTTGATACGGTCTGAGAGTCTATGCTTAAGGTGTCACCGGTTTGCACACCACCCAGGGTGATGTCAGCCTGTAAAATTGTCTGTCCGGCTTCTATCGTATCGATCGTTACACCGGTGAAGATATTCGATGTACTGATCGTGCCGCCTTCGGTAAATGTCTGGTCGTTGGCTGTTACACCACTTAAGGTGGGCTCGTCGTTGACGGCGGTGATCGTCACCGTGGTGCTACCGGTTGCCTGCAGCGGTACACTGGCGTCTCCATCGTCAAAGCTCCAGTCGATCTGGGCTGTGGCCGGTGGGTCGTCAGAGCTGTTTTCATAGCTGATCTGGCGCAGGATGTTGTCGACGTCGGTGGAGGTCGGTGTCTGGCCGTTGGCATTGGTGAAGGTGATCACCAGTTGGCCGGGTGTGGTGGTGATGTTGAAGCTGGCGATGGTGGCGCCGGCTTTCTGAAGGACCGTGCCGCCGACCAGCGTGATGCCGTTGCCGTCAGAGAATGAGAAGATGTCCTCGGTGGAGACGCCGCCGTTGCGTACCAGTGTGACACTGGCGTCATGGTAATCGCCGTTGCCGCTGTTCAGGGCATCCAGTTCGACATCGCTGATGTCGACATCGGCGTCCAGTACCACCGCCGCGCCGTCTTCGATGAAGGTGGGGGTGCCGTCAAGCGTGGTAACCGCTGTGTTCTCATACCAGGCGATCTTGTCGTCATCCCTCGATGCCGAGAGCACATCCAGATCGCCATCGCCGTCCACGTCCGCCGTGGTGACTGATGTGGCGTAATCGGCTGTGTTGGTGATGATGCGAACCGTAAAGTTCTCGTTGCCGTCGTTCTCGTACCAGGTGATCTGGTCAGTCAGATATCCCGACGAGAGTACGTCGAGATCGCCGTCACCATCCACGTCAGCCGTGGTGATCGAGGTGGGACGGATGTTGGTGCTATCGATGATGTGGGCGGTGAAATTCTCAGATCCATCGTTCTCATACCACGTGATTTGATTGGTATTGTTCGATGCCGAGAGTACGTCCATGTCGCCATCGCCGTCCACGTCTGCGATGTCAACCGATTGAGCACTGTCGATGGCGGTGGTGATTATGTGCTCGGTGAAGTTCTCATTACCGTCGTTCTCAAACCAGGCGATCTTGTTGTCTTGCTGCGATACCGTGACGACGTCCATGTCGCCATCGCCGTCCACGTCCGCTGTCTTGACCTCAAAAGGACGATCGGTCCCTGTGGTGATGGTGTGGGCGGTGAAGTTTTCGTTGCCATCGTTCTCATACCAGGCGATCTTGTCGTCCAGGGCTGAGGATGACAGTACGTCCAGATCACCATCGCCATCCAGGTCCGCCGTGGTGACCCAGTTGGCGGCATCGGCGTCCGTGGTGATGGTATGGGCGGTAAAGTTCTCGTTGCCGTCGTTCTCGTACCAGGCGATTTTGTCATCTACCTGTGAGGCGGAGAGCACGTCGAGGTCGCCATCGCCGTCCACATCCGCCGTGGTCACTGAGAATGGGCTAGCAGCGCCTGTGGTGATGGTGTGGGCGGTGAAGCTTGCGGTGTCGAAGTTGGGTGCGTCGTTAACGGCAGTGATGGTGACCGTGGTGCTGCCGGTTACCTGCAAGGCACCGCCGGTGCCCTGGCTGCCGGTGTTGCCGTCATCAAAGGTCCAGCCGATCTGGGCGCTGGCCGGTGGTGCATCGGAGCTGTTGGCGTAGGTGATCTGTTGCAGGATGTTGTCGACGTCGGTGGAGGTCGGTGTCTGGCCGTTGGCATTAGTAAAGGTGATTCTCAACTCGCCCGGGATGGTGGTGGTGTCGAAGATGGCGATGGTCGCACCGCTCTTTTGCAGCACCGTCTTGTTCAGGGAGGTGGAAGTCTCCAGCGTGATGCCGTTGCCATCGGAGAATGAGAAGACATCCTCAGTCGTGACTCCGCCGTTGCGTACCAGCGTGACGCTGGCACCGTCATAGTCGTTGAGTGCATCGAGTTCGGCGTCGGCAATCACTACATCAGCGTCCAGCACCACCGCCTTCGGTGAAGGTCGGGGTACCGTCAAGGGTGTTGACAAGGTCGAATGTTGTATCAAGCGAGCCATCAGCGTTATAGCGGGTCAGTGCTAAGTCGTAACTGCCGTTATCGCTATAGCCCGCCACCAGTATCTTGTCATCGCTCTGCACTGTGACGTCGTAGCCGTAATCGTCACCCGATCCGATGGCCGTGGTAACCTTGCCATCAACACCGAAGCTGGTATCAAGCGAGCCATTCACGTTGTAGCGGGCCAGGGCGAAGTCTGCATTGCTGATGCCCGCCACCAGTATCTTGCCATCGTCCTGCACCGTGACGCTGTAGCCTTTATGGGCACCGAATCCGAAGTCAGTGAAAACCTTGCCATCACCACTGAAGCTGGTATCAAGCGATCCATTGGCGTTGTAGCGGGTCATGGAGAAGTCGTAACCGTCGCTAACGCTAAAGCTATAGCCCGCCGCCAGTATCTTGCCATCGCTCTGCACTGTGATGCTGTGGATGTAATCGTTACCCGATCCGACGTCCGTGGTAACCTTGCCATCACCACCGAATGTTGTATCAAGCGATCCATTGGCGTTGTAGCGGGCCAGGCCGAACCTTTCATTGCTGCCGTCATAGCTTTTGCCCCCAACCAGTATCTTGCCATCGCTCTGCACTGTGACGCTGTAGCCGTAATCGTTATGCGATCCGAAGTCCGTGGTAACCTTGCCATCACCACTGAAGCTGGTATCAAGCTAGCCATTCACGTTGTAGCGGACCAGGGCGAAATCCCTATAGCCGTCTGTGCTATAGCCCGCCACCAGTATCCTGCCATCGCTCTGCACTGTGACGCTGTAGCCGGAATCGCTACCCGATGATACGTCCGTGGTAACCTTGCCATCACCATCGAACGTTGTATCAAGCGAGCCATCGGCGTTGTAGCGGGTCAGGGTGAATTCGCTATTGGTAGTACCCGCCACCAGTATCTTGCCATCGCTCTGCACCGTGACGCTGCGGCCGTAATCGTTACCCGATCCGAAGTCCGTGGTAACCTTGCCATCGCCTGTGTCAAATGTCGGGGAGTCGTTAATCGTGGAAACGTTAACTGTGGTGTCATAGTTGGCGGAGGTATCGCCATCGCCATCATTTAGCACAAAGCGAACAGTGCGCGCACCGGTGGTGGCGTTGTCGGCGTCGGTGTTCTCATAGGTGATGTTCTCGATCAGTGCCTGCACCGCCGCAGCATCGGCATTGGCGTTGAAGGTGATGACCAGATCGTCGCCGTTTGCTCCGCCTTCAAAGCTGCCGATGAGGGTGCCTCCATAGGCAACCCCCCAACCTGCAATACTGATTTGGCCAGCGCCGTAGCCCTGATTGTGAATGCCAAGTATGTCTTCTGTCGAATCACTGCCAGCAGCAAAAGAAACAGTCAGGGTGCCGGTGTTAAAGTCGGCTGAATCGGCATCGGTAACGACAATATCCGACCCCTGTTCAATGACTACCGCGCGATCACCTTCGGTGTAGGCCAGCTCATCGCCGGCCAGGTTGGTGATGACGGGCGGGGCGAGAAGACCATGCCACTGATCAGCCGTGTCTTGGTTAATCAATGCAGCTGTTTCGATCTGACCCTGGCTATACTCCAGAACCCAGTCGCCACCGAGGCTTGCATGCCCGGTCAGGTCGTCAGAGGCGGCGACGTCCGCCAGTATCAGTTCGGCAAGGTTGCCGATCAGGCTTTCGCCGACTTCGGTTTCAGCCAGGTTACAGCCGTAGATTAAAATATCACCGGCTTCATCAAAAGAATTAGCCCAAAGTGCAATGGCCAAATTGTTGTCGGCCAGGGTGTCTGCATTTAAAGAAGTATTGCCGAGTTGTACGGTGCCATCATCACTGTGGGAAATGATATGAATAGCATCCAGATCGTTACGATCCTGCAGGGTGCTGGATATGACATCGATGCCATTTTCGTTGCTGTTGAGTAAAACGACTTCGATATTGCGGCTAGTGTCTGAGTTGTTGAGGATGTCATCGACCAGGGTCTGGTAGTCTTCTACGCCGGTATCGATGAATACTATTTCCTGAGAGATTACTTCGGCGGCTGATGCGATGCTGGTTTCTTGCTGAGTTGAAGTTGTGTCTTTGGTGCTGTCGATATCGACATAGGTGGCGATTGGGCTTTCGAGTTCATTAACGATAATGCCTTCGAGACCACCGGAAAACAGCTGGCGTGCTTCCAGTTCTTCAAGGATTATTTTTGAGTTTTGCTTTTTAGAATTTGTCTGCTTTTTCATTACTACACTAAACGACGACTCAATTTAATGATGTGTTGTGGCTGTTGTATTCTAGCTTTGGTGCGCGCGGCGCACCCTACATTTCAGGCGTAGGGTGCGCCGCGCGCACCAGTGTGCATATACAATTACCACAAATACCGTGAGTATAGTAGAACTGAGGATTTTTGTTGCTTGGCAGGGTGAACGGTAGTGAAAAGGAGATATATTTCTGTTTTATGTGATGGGGTGCTCATTGCGAGTTTGGAAGGTTACTGTTTTTGGGTTGTTTTGGTGCGCGCGGCGCAGCCTGCGGGTTGGTATTGCGTTCCGTCTAACAGCTTATACGGGAATGACGAGGGGGAGTGTAGGATTCGCCGTGTGTTCCCTGTTTCCGCATATTATTTTGTGCCTTAAATTTTCTTGATTAGCATGAGTACCGTGTTACCATGTTCTAATGATTATCTCGTTTAAAGATCAGGCTACTGAAGATATTTATAATGGCCAAAATTCAAAGGCGGCACGGAAAGCATGTCCACAGATTCTTTGGCGCATTGCATCAAGAAAACTTGATTTACTGGATTCTGTTGCTGAACTGGATGAGTTAAAAGTGCCTCCCGGAAATCTTTTAAAAAAATTGCTGGGGCATAGAAAAAGAGAGCATAGTATTCGGATCAACGAGCAATATCGAATTTGTTTTGAATGGTGCGAATCTGGCCCATCAAATGTAGAAATTACCGACTATCATTAGAGGTCTATCATGATTCGTGTACCCACAAACAGACAACCCACTCATCCCGGTGAGATGCTCAGAGAAGAGTTCCTCGTTCCTCTGAAGATTAGTCAGCGTGAACTTGCAGATGCTATTCATGTTCCATATCAACGAATTAATGAACTGGTAAATCAAAAACGGGGTGTTACACCTAGTACAGCATTACGTTTAGCCAGGTTCTTTGATGTTTCAGCAGATTTTTGGATTAATTTACAAATTCGTTGTGATTTGTATAAAGCGCAGGTAACTGAAAAAAATGCACTTGAATCAATTCATGATTTTCATCATATTCAAAAAATGGCTTGATGAAGTTGAGCCATTTCAATGGATAGTGAATTACAGCATCAATTTATCGATTGGTAAGCTGGTTGCTCAATAGCTTTGGTGCGCACGGCGCACCCTACATTTCAGGCGTAGGGTGCGCCGTGCGCACCAGTTTTCATTGATGTTTTACGCTACCGCAGCGAACCATAAATATCCTGACGGGTTGGAGATGGTGTTGGGAAGTTAAATTTGGCTATGCAGTTTACACCGCCCACCAGCTGTTCATCAGAATTGGGTAAAGCCATGCGTACGGTAAAGCTGCCACTGGCGGGGTCGATTAACTGATCTACCACGGTGATGGTTGCTTTGAAGGTTTTATTGGCCGGGCGTTCGGGGCTAATTTCTACTTTCATGCCCTTTTTTAATAATCCAAAGTATTCTGTGGGGGCGATAACTTCAACTCGTAATGGGTCTATTTGAGCGAGTTTCATGATGGGGCGCCCAGCTACTGATTCTCCGACCCTGGCGTAACTGTCAATCACGATGCCATCAATAGGGCTTTTAATGGTTCTTAATGCCAGTTGGGCTTCAGCCTGTTCCATCCCTAAACGCGCTAAATTCTTTTTTTCTTTGGCTTTTATCAGTTCGATTTTGGCCAGTGAGACTTCGGTTGAGGCCTTGTCTTTTTCAAACAGCGAAACGGAGTTTTTCTTATACAGGTCTTCGATTCTTTTGAGGCTGCGTCGTGCGTATTCGAGTTGTACCCGGCTGTTTTCGATTTCACTCCATGAAAGGGCCTGGCGCTTTGCCAGTTCTACCTTGGCTATTTCGACGGTGTTTTCTAGCATGACCAATGGCTGACCTTTTTTTATGTCATCACCTGCGTCGACAAATAATTCTATAATCGTGGTGTCGACCGGGCTGCTTAGTTCAATATACATGCCGGGTTTTACCAGGCAATCCAGTTGCGCTTTTTCTGCGGCTATTAATGCTGTGCTGGTTATTGTCAGGATAAACAATAAGAAGATTTTGCTGATGTTCAGGTTACTTTTGCACATGTCAGTTTCTATTCAAATTTTCCAGAAAAAGCCAGGGTGTGACGTAGTTGTCGATCCTGCTTCATGAGTTGTTTTCTCATTTTGCTTTGTTCATGTTCGTTTTTCTGTTGTGGTGAATTGAGAACACGTCGGCTTATAAAACCCGGCATGGCTCTGTTTCCCGGACAAAATCGGGATAATAGCTTAAGCATAGTTGAAGAATAGAATTGTTCCAGAGAAGTATCCTGTAGTGATAAAATGGCTTCTGCACTGCCGGGGTCACCCTGACGAGCACAGCGACCGTATAATTGTCGGTCAACCCGGTGAGAACTGTTTCTACTGAGAGCGATGACATGCAGGCCCCCCAGTTCGGCTACGCCTGAACCCAGCTTGATATCTGTACCGCGTCCGGCCATATTGGTAGCGACGGTGATAGACTGCTGTTGCCCGGCCTGAGCAATTATTTCTGCTTCGTGCTGATCCTGTTTGGCATTTAAAACCCGGTGAGGAACGTTTGCCTGTTCTAACCAGTCACTGACCTGTTCGGATTCCTGCACTGAGCTGGTGCCAATGAGAACCGGTTGCTTTTTTTGATACAGTTGCTGGATGCGATTGATTAATACCTGTTGTTTAACTGCTTTATCTCGATAAATGTGTTCGGATAACATCTTACGCCTGGAAGGTTTGTTGGTGGCTACCTTGAAAACATCCAGTCCATACACGCTTTTAAGTTCTGCGGATACTTCGCTGATGGTGCCAGATGCTCCACCCAGTCGCAGGTAGCGACTGTAAAAACGTTGGTAACTTATACGTGCCTGAGGTTCCCGTTGTTCACTAATAAGACAACCTTCTTTGGCTTCTATCATTTGATGCAGTCCCTGTTCCCAGGCACGGTCGGCCATGATGCGTCCGGTAGATTCATCGACTATTTGAACCTTAGCTTCATCAACCACGTATTGTTTATCTTTGCTGTAAAAATAGTTTGCAGCCAGTGCCTGCTTCACCAACATTTCACGTTTGCGTTTATGACGCCATAATCTGGGTAGATTTAAAATTAAATTTTCAAGATTCTCTTCACCTTTTAAGGTGAAATCGATAGTCCGTGTTTTTTTATTGAGATGAAAATCAGTATCAATAAACAGGGTTGAAGCCAGATATAATGCATCGCTATAGGTATCGGCATTATTCTCATTGGGTAAGGTTTTGGTGATGATCAGCGGTGTGATGGCTTCATCAATGAGTACGCTGTCAGCCTCATCGACAAGTGCAAAACATAAACCTCTTAATAATAACGGATTACCTGTGTGTGAATGGCTATTGCGCTGAATTTGTCGATATTTAAAGCGTAAATCACCGGTGTCATCGCCAATTTCTATGCGATCCCTCAGGTAATCAAATGCTATCTGTTGATTTGTTGTGTGTACGATGTCATAAAGATAAGTCTGTTGCCGACTGGTTGTTACCATGCCATCGATGATTGATCCGCCCGTCAGCGCCAGACGTTCATACAGTGGCATCATTTCTTCAGCATCACGTGAAGCTAAATAATCGTTTGCGGTGATAACATGAACAGGAATTCCTGCAAGGGCTGCTGTGCAGGCTGGTAGTGTTGTAGTGAGAGTTTTTCCTTCTCCAGTATCCATTTCTGCCAGCATGCCATTGATCATTAGCCAGCCTCCATACAGTTGAACATCGAAGTGACGTTTTTCCATTGTTCTGCCGGCTGCTTCACGGATAACTGCGAAGGCTTCAATATTGAGTTTTTTAGTTAATCCTTTGCGGTGTAACTGACTACGTAATTGTTGAATGTTTTCGGTTAATTCCTGTTCTGAATAATCAAGAAATTTTTGTTCGAATTTTTTTACCTGTTTTGAAATATAAGCCTGGCTATATTTTTTTCGTTGCAGACGAATTTTAATACGCTCATAAAAATGTGCCAGAGTCTGTTCCAGGTCAGTAAGAGAGCTTTCTTTCTTTTGTGGGTAACTGCCCGCTTTAATGCCTGGCCTCAGTTTAATATCAGACATTAAACTGTCTCAAAAATACCTGACGTATTCGACGATACCATTTTGTAGCGAGTGGTTCTCCACCATGATTGATACGAACATATGCACGTGTTCCAAGCGGTGTTTTATTTTGTTTTGGATCGAATTTTAAGTCGACCTGAAATGTTTTTTCCAGGGAATAAAGCGGGTCTTTGTGGCCAGGACTGATAATAAATTCCCCGCCGCCTTTAGTGGATAATGCTTCGCTGGGTAATTGATTAGTTGCCTCTGGAGCCTGGCGGATAATTTCAGCGGGGTATTCGGTATATAAATCGTTAGCCAGTCTGATTTTTATATCGACAATTTTCTGCCGTAGTTGCCCGATATTATCCTGTTTGACGGCTAGTCGGATGGTGGGTGGCTGTTTATCTAAAATATAACCCAGCAGCTCCCCCTGTTTTACAAAACGTCCGGGTAAATCAGATGCATAGGGTAATAAAATCTGACCGCTTTTAAATGCTATGATGGACATGGATGCAGTTTTTTCCTGCAGATATTTAGCTTCTGATTCGGCCACTTTAATCGCTTCTTTAATGATGCTGGCTTCAACCTGGTTATCAAATCTTTTTGATCTGTATTGTCCTTCCAGTTCACTTACTTTTGCCTGTGAAATTTTTGCCTGGGTCTGCAGAAATGGGTCCATCAGTTGTATGACCTGAGTTCCTTCTTCTATTACCTGATTATTTTTTACCAGTAAGGAACCTGCAAAACCATCATGCTGTGCTTTTATCTGGGCTTCATCCGGTTGCCACACCACGCCTTCTGCAAGGGTGTAGGAAGGAATAGGGAAGAAGCCGAATATGGCGATTAACATGCTGATAATTGCACTGCTGGATAAAATGGCGCGGTTACGTTTTTGTTTTAGTAACGGACTGCTAAAAATATAATGGAGTGCTTTTAGTAATGGTAATAAAATCTGCATGCCCACTAACCAGATACCTAGAACTATGCCCAGAAAGAAAAATTTCTCGGTCACCATCACCATAATAAACCACAGTACTGCTAGCCGGTAAATGAATGAAAAAATACTGAAAAAAATGAACCAGAAAGGTTCGCCTGGTGCATTAGTCGGAGAGTCAACACTTTTCAATCCAAACAAATAATGCTGAAACAGGTAGCGCCAGTACTGACTGGATCTTTGATACAGATTGGGAATACCCAGAGCATCAGCCAGAATGTAGTAACCGTCATATTTAAGTAATGGATTACCATTAAAAAATAACGATGAAATTCCACCAATCATAAAAATGTTGAATCCAATATCCTGAATTAGCCCCGGTTCTGCAGCAAGGAAAAGCAGTAGCCCTATTGCTGCCAGAAAAGATTCCACCAGAATACCGGCTGCGCTCACTAACATGCGTTTGTATTTACTGCGAAAATGGGTTGCGGTAGAAACATTGACATAGGGTATTGGCATAAATACCATGAAATTAATGCCCATTTCATGCACTTCTCCTCCTTCCAGTTTGGCACTGAAAGCATGACCCAGCTCATGCAAAAATTTAATCACTGGATAGAGTAAAAATACAATTAGCAGGTTGTAGGGAGATAATGCGTTGATGGTGAAATGTTCATTGATCTGGCTCCAGTTAATGGTGGCCTGGCTCAATGTATAAATGATTAATAAAAACCACCCAATAGCAACTGGAAAACTGAATAACCAGCGTACTTTATTGAAATGTTTGTTGAGAAATTCTTCTGGATCCCACAGTGGTACCTTTTGGATAACGGGGTTAGAAAAACGTTGTTTTAATTTTGATCTTTTTTGCTGAGCCTTGCGTTCAAACAGTTCTTCGGTATTGGTTAGTATGTTGGTTTGAATCAAGTCGGCGGCATGTAACTGGCCTAACAGCTGGATGATCTCTTCCTGACCTGGTGCAAAGTCATCCAGTTGATCGCATATTTGCTGATGAATAGCCTGTACATTATTATTGCCGTCGAGTAGCCCGATGAATTGATAGGCCGCCGGGTTGAAGCGATGATTTCTTCCAGTGGTGGTATCTTCCAGCAGGTACCAGATCAGTCCACGGTAGTCATGTCGGTGTATTTCGATATGGCTATGTAGTCTTGGCCGCAGTTTGGCGACCCGGTACCAGTGAGGACTGAGTAGACCATCATTCATGATTTAACCCGTGCTAACATTATGGCCACCATGACCATAACCATAATCTGAACCAGTCGGTAATTTCATGAGTCCAGATCCACACCAGTCGAGCACGGCCTACATTAATTTTACCCACTCCCTTCATGCCGGGACGTATGAGATCCGGGGTGTTTTCCAGTGATGCTTCTACGCGAAAAATATTGGCTCCGTCATCAGCTTTAGCCACGGCGGTGATTTTTTTTATGGTTAATGGAAATGTCTGTTGCGATAGACTGGACAGAGCAAGTGTCCCACTCTGACCCGGTTTAATATAAGATATCTGGCTTTCATCAACTTTGAGGATAATACGGTATCCTTCAAGTGGCGCTATTTTAAACAGTGTGTCGCCTCTTTCAACCGGGGCTCCGAACATCTGACTTAAATCACCTTCGATTACAACGCCATCAAATGGTGCTGTAAGTCGTATATTATCAAGCTGCTGCCGGGTCAGCTCAATTTCAGCTGTGGTCTGGTTTATCTGTTCGATTATAATGCGTACTTTTACAAGATCTCTAACGGATTGTGCTTCACGATATTCACGCCGGGTTTTTTGTAACTCTCCACTCAGTTTAGCAAGTTCAAGCTTAAGCTCTGAATCGTTCAGGCTTGCCATCACGTCGCCTTGCTTTACTGTGTCGCCGGCACGTACTGAAGCTGAGAACAGGTAACCGGAGACCGGCGCTGCGACGACACGTTGAATCTCTCCTTCCAGCAGGGCATCAGCCGATACTCGAAAGTCACTTTCTATCAGGCTGGCAGTTGATATCAATGCTATAACAGCAATAGTTATCAATTTTAACTGTAGATATTTGAGTCCGAAAATATCTTGCAAACGAGTCTTTAGCCTGGATGCTACTTTTCTGATAATGCTTTTTTCATCATCCCTTTTTAAGGCTAGAAAGGGGGTCATCAATGCCATGGTTTGCTGGCATAAATCCAGTGTTTCATTGTCGAATGGCTTGTCTTCGCTACGCAACAGGGTGATAGCTCCAAAGGTTTCCTGCTGGTGTGTTAATGGAATGCTGAATATAGATCCGGAGCCAAACTTACGCGCCAGTTCGTGGTGAGCGCGTTGAATCAATTTTCCTTTTTTGGATGAGGGAGCAGGGTCTGGAAAAATAATAGCAGTGTCCTGTTCTATCGCTTCATCCATTGAATCTGCGATTTTTTGCATCAGGTTTGATCGATCATTGAAATTAGCGCTGTTTGACAGTGCTATGACCTTGCTGTGATAATTTTTGAATTCAGCAAAGGCTACCCGTTCGCAGTTAAAACTACGAGTAAGTTCAGTGACCATTCTTAGTAATGATTCGTGATAACTTTGTTGTTCAAAACTGGAAGCTAACAAGCCGACAACATGTACGTAAAAATCATCACCCTGATCTTTGGCCAGGTTGGCAAGGCCCAACCATTTGATGCTTTGCTTGAGTGAGTCGAACACCGCTTTTTGATGAGATTCAGGCAGGTGTTTAACTTTAATGACAATAACGCCGATTAACGATTTTTGTGAATAAACCGGTAAGGCAAAAAAATCATAGCTTTGATTGTCAATTTATTCTGCTTTGGGAATACAGACCTGGCTGCGCTTTTTAAGTGCATATTTCACAATGTCTGCAAAATCGGTAATGACTTCCAGGTTGGCTGGCATTTTTGCCAGTGGTCGCATCAGGTTGTTTTTTCTGTCTGGGACCATAAATACGGCTGAACGCACATTGGGTATCAGGCTGCATTGGGTTTCTAACCAGCGCTGTGTGAAGACTCTATTCATTATTTAATAACCCGTCTTCAAGCAAAATTTCCTGAACTGTATCAGGCCATAATATATTTAAAACATCGTCTGTATGGGTTTTTAATTCATTGATAATAATGTCATCAATATTTGATGGCAGGTTTTTAAGTTGTGGAACACTTTCCTGGATGCTGGTTATGGTTTCCTGATGTGCTTCAAGCACAGGGTTTTGACAAATTGTATGTGCGAGATGAATGATCTGTACTTCATATTGGCAGGTTTCATCAGCCAGTTCAGGGATCAGGTGAAAGCTGGCAACTTGTTGATAAACGTCGGGTAAATGCCAGAGTTGCATTAATGCGTTTCCTGCCTGGGTGTAATTAAAACCCAGGTAATCGTCTTCAAGTTGCTGTACTTCTATATTTTGTGTCTGGCTTTCCTCTAAAGCCTGCAGAGAGAGCTCAGGCCTTTTGGAGTACATTGCCGCATGGCCGATTTCGTGTAACAGGCCTAGTGTAAAATAATGATTACTTATTGGCGCAAAACTATGCTGGGCAATTATTCTGGCTGCAATACCGCACTGGGTGCTGTAGTGCCAGAAGGCTTTCATGTTAAACACCTGGGTGGGTATGGCTGAAAAGGTTCGAATGCATAAACTGCTCAATAATAAATCATGCAGTTGAATGATGCCTATCAGGTTAAGAGCCTGGTTGAGAGTTTCAACTTTTCTAGAAAAGCCAAAAAAATCACTGTTTGCGATGCGCAGTATGCGATTAGTCAGCGTGGAATCATTTTGAATGAGTTCTACATAATCATTGATACTGGCGTGTGGTTGTCTGATGAGCTTGCGAATATCCAGATAAATTTTTGGCATAGATACATTTTTAGCCAATTCTCCAATAAATTTTTGTGCAGCATCCATAAGTTATCTATTTTATCTCAATATAATTCTTTCCATATCGATACTGATGTCCTGGACAGTATCCAGAATGCTTTCGATGTATTCGGGAGTGATTTGTGTAATTTCCCAGACAGAAGGGTGAATTAAATTCTCCAGTTCGATATCGGGTTTTATAAATTGCTTATGAGCGTAACCATGAGCAATGTGTAATAGAGCAACTTCTAATTTATCTTCAGTTGCCTGCTCTGGGAAAGGCTGGTATCGGGTTAAGTTCTGAAAATCGGGAGGCAGGTGCCACTTAGCCATCAGTTCTGCGCCGATATCTCCATAGTGATAGCCCAGTATTTGCTGTTCTGCTTCTGCAGAAGTTATTGATTCGTCTTTAGCTCGTTGTATGGTCTGGCGAGCTATGTCTGGAAATTTTGTGTAGATAATCAAATGACCTATTTCATGCAGAAGACCGGTTACAAATAAACGTTCACCGTTTCTTATATTTGAAATAATGGCAAGTTGTCGAGATAACACGCCGGTAAACAGGCAGTTACGCCAGAATGTTTTAAGCGGTATGATGTCTTTCGGGTATGTCATGGCATCCAGAGCGGATATGGCGGAAACACTGAGTGCCATAATGTGTAACTGGCCTATGCCAATCAGGTTGACGGCACGGGCGATGCTATCTATTTGCCCTGAAAATCCATAAAAAGCGCTGTTAACCACTTTAAGAACTGTCACTGACAGGTTGGGGTCATACT
Organism: Gammaproteobacteria bacterium; assembly: GCA_018669845.1. Classification (GTDB taxonomy): domain Bacteria; phylum Pseudomonadota; class Gammaproteobacteria; genus JACNJF01. Next base: position 14,331 of record JABHSO010000024.1, read on the forward strand.
TAATGACTTCGGCAAAATCACCCACGGTAGACCATTTGTCATCCATTAAACGGCTGATTTTGAGATAAACTTCCGGTAGGGAAATTAATTCATTTACCTGTTTAAGTAAGTGCTCAATGGGTGGGGTAAAGCTCTGGTTCATGAACTGCGTATGAATAACTTCATTTTTATTAATTAGTTTCAGTATAGCTTAGATTGTGATAAATGATCTACAGGTTAATCTAAATATCTAACTTATGTGCTTAAGTTGCTGTTTTTAAAACAATCTCTGGAGTAATTAGAGGATTCATCTACACTGGTAAAATGAGATTAATACTCCTTTTTTTGTTACTTATTAGCGATGGTGTTCTGGCTGCTGTCAATCACCAGGCAGAATATGCTGATGATGTTAGCCCGGTATCCGTTTTGGATTTAAAAATACCTGTTAACCGTTTACCTGGTGATGAGCTTGGTCTGCTTAAGCAATTAACCTTGAAAACACATAGCAGTGAAGAAAATCTTCAGCACCTGTGGAATAGAGTAAAACAGTGTGAAAGTTGTCATTCGTTAGATATGTATGCTCGAAATGGATATTTACCTATTTTACAGGGGCAGAATCTGGAGTATCTTTTCTCCAAGCTATTAATGTTTAAAAATAATCGCCGCAGCTTTCATCCTTTAGGTAGTTATCTTGAATCACTGTCAAATAATGATTTGATGGATATCAGCTATTTCTATTCGAGACAGCAGAGTGATCTGGGTAGGACTCTGGTGCCAGCGGATATTCAAATTACCTTTGATCAAAAGCTTGATCGCCCCGGGCAAGCTGTTTCAATTCAAGGCTGTTCTGAGTGTCATGGGGTTACAGGTAATGGTGGGCAGTTGATTCCTTCTATTTCAGGTCAGAATAAAAATTACCTCAGTTATAGAATTCGTGAAATTGCCGATGAGGATTCCAGGGTGCATTTTACCAGCGATGCACCGGTGAGCTGTAAAATAGATATAATTAATGTAAGGCAAAGCAGGCAACTGGCCAGCTTGTTATCGGTTGTTGTTGATCAGCAGAGTGTTGAGCAGGGCGCAGCAGTGTATCGATCAAAGTGTGCAGAGTGTCATGATGCCGGGCAAAGTGATGAAGAATCATCGGAACAGGCTGTTAACTGGTCCAGGCATTTGCTGCTTGGAACCCGATTGCTGGTTTACAATGCTCAGGTTGGTGGTCAGCATAAATATATAGAGAAAGGCAAAACTACTTTTAGTCGCAATGAAATGAAGCATGCAATTCATTATATGATTAATGAATTGCTCAGCTCATTGTAGGTGATGCTTTGCCTTAATAAGTACATATAACCCTATTGAAGTTGCGAGTAGGGTGCGCCACGCGCACCCTACCAAACTAAGCTTATTCGGTCTCAATCTGTGGGATTTCAGTCCTGAGCTAGTAAATCTGATCATTTACGTTGTTGTTAAGGCAGGGAGTACCTGGTCAATAAAAAGGGCTTTTTGAACTTAATAATTTGAATATTTGGTTTTAGCTGGCTGTCGTGTAAAAAAAAAGTAAATAAACTCAACTTATTCCTGTTATTGCTATTGACAGCCATGGGTGTCATGTAGAGAATACGCACCTTACTTTGGAGGGGTTCCCGAGCGGCCAAAGGGGGCAGACTGTAAATCTGCTGGCTCAGCCTTCGGTGGTTCGAATCCACCCCCCTCCACCATATAAGAAAAGCATGGTCGAAATGATATCGATCAGGCTTGAAAAATAACTCTCTGTTAGTTCAGGGGGTGGGTTCGAACCGCAAGGTTCGACTAAATCGTCGGGAACGATTTTGATCAGCTGAAAGCTGACCCGAAGGGCGAAGGGCAGGAGCCCGGAGTAATTCGCCCCGGAAGTGCAGGTTAAGGTCTCTGTTATGTCGAGACTACCTGGTGATAGTCAAGGGATTGTAGCTTCCTTAATAAATTAGAGACCACTTAATACGGTGTGCATATTGCGTGCTTGTATTAAGTGGTTTCGTGCGTAAAGCATCGCGGGTGTCGTATAATGGTATTACCTCAGCCTTCCAAGCTGATGACGCGGGTTCGATTCCCGCCACCCGCTCCAAATTGAAAGCCCATGCTGGAGGGCTAGAGACTGTCAGGTTTTGGAGATCGTAGATCTTCCCGGGTTGGCAGGCTATAGGTTTTGCCCATATAGCTCAGTCGGTAGAGCACTTCCTTGGTAAGGAAGAGGTCACCGGTTCAATTCCGGTTATGGGCTCCAATATTTAGTGAGAGCTAGATTTTTAATGTAACTTTTCGGCTGTGATTCGGCCTTAACAACTAGTCGGAGATTAATCCTATGTCAAAGGAAAAATTCGAAAGAAACAAACCCCATGTAAACGTGGGAACGATTGGTCACGTGGATCATGGTAAAACGACGTTAACAGCGGCGTTAACCAAAGTCATGGCCGAAGCAATGGGCGGCGAAGCGAAAGCGTTCGATGAAATCGATAATGCCCCTGAAGAAAGAGAGCGTGGTATTACAATCGCGACATCTCATGTTGAATATGAATCAGCAAACCGTCACTACGCACACGTAGATTGCCCGGGCCACGCGGATTATGTTAAGAACATGATTA
>JABHSO010000023.1 GCA_018669845.1 Gammaproteobacteria bacterium
CTGTCAAAATTGTACAGAGAATGCTATCTCGCCTCTGGAAGGGGGGCGATAATGGTATATGCAAGTGATGTGATAGAACGAGACGGACCAGCAGAATATGATTACAGAACAAAAGAAGAGATATTGGAAGTATTCGATAATCTTTCCAGTCAACGAAAATTGAAACAAATGATTGATGCATACAATCAAAAGAAAGAGGGAGTTATGGCCCTTATTACAGATCACTCCAACGCAACCTATTTTATTACTGTTAAATTTGATTGAAAAATGGGTTTTAAGGTTCAAGCCGGTATCGCCTTTTATCTCTCCCCTGTGTCAGGATAGTTGTCGTCCCAAATTGATCAACGTCCGCTATCGCCACCTATGTGGAGCTCCACATAACGCCAAACTGGAATCATACATCATAACTATTACTCGGATATAGCATGATAAACAGTCCATTTTTATTGAAACCCCATCGAATGTCTGCATATGTGTGGGAAGATAGTGAGCTACTCCCGATAAACTAATAAAACAGTTCTAGCGACCCATACAGAGAACTCAATGTACCTTTCGTGCAATCGCCTGCGCTGACAGGTATTGTTAGCAGGGAACTCTTTACACTAACTCCGGCAAAATTTCATCCTCCTTCATTTCGTGCGCATCAGCAAGTGAAAACGTTTTAATATTGTTTGCGGCTCTTTCCATGAGCCGAAAACACTTCCTGTAGTGTCGTGGAGTGAATCAGGTAGTTACGTTGCTGTCGCACTGTTTTTAATTCTTTATTAAGTTAAAATACGGAGGTATTCTCAGGTATCCATCCGGCACCCGGATCGGTCTAGCGTTCATTTCACGGGTTAGCTCATTCGCCAGATACCAGATCAGAAGGCTCTCAATGATCATCATCTGCCTGATCAAGCTACACAATGCTTGTCACGAACTCTGACCGACAGTGTTTTGATAACCGTTTTAACCATAGCTTTATTTTAAGACTGTAGAGAACATATTAAGAAGGCAAAGACATCAATACTGTTCTATCCAATCTCAACCTGAAGTGAAGAGGCTTTTCGTGTTTTTAAGTAAAGCCAGTCAAGACAAAGACTATGACTAACCCGATATAGAAAAAATGCCGTATTAATTAGAAGCGATTACCAAAGTAAAAATTGGTATAGCGTTGCATCATGCTTCACCCGGTAAATCCATGTCACATATTTCAGGAGGTCGTATGGTGCTTTTCCGAATGATTACTTGTGATTCAGTAGCTTTACCATCATCACAGGTTGCCTGCCAGGCCGATATATAGTCCTGACGAGTGTAAGCAGGTGTATTACAATTTTCTTTCAATTGTTCTGGAACAAACTCTCGTCCTTCTTTAGCAACGAAATTCCAATCTTTAATATCCATTTTCCCGTCACCACAAAAGCGCTCCCAACGGGATGTTTCGTAAACAGAATATGATTTAAAGGCTGCGTCGATGGCATCACTTTCAAGTTTGCCGGAGTTTGCAATAGGATCAAGGGTATAACTTAATGTAACCACAGCATCAGCTACTGTTGGGTGATCATCAAGACGTTTTATATTACGGCTTGCATAAAGGACATGACGATAACCTTTTTGATTGTAAGCGGCCCCACCTCGTTTTTCTTCGGTCCATAATACAGTTTTTTCACGTACTGTATCTCGACTTTCTTTAGTAAGAATGGAGCTTGCATCATTCAGGCTCCACTCTGAATACCGGTCATACTCTTGCCTGGTTGAGCACCCAGCCAGAACCATTAGAAAGATCAAACTAACTAATCTCATTACTTATACCCGCCTTAAGGTTATGAATTATTGGTTAGTTATTCTATTTCCATTTATGCCTAAAGCCATTCGATATAAAACACCGAAAAGGTGTTATATAACTGGCAGAGAATAAAAAGTTCTATGGCAATATAGGTGTAACTGAATTCAATAACCTGTGAAATGTTTATAAATTTCTCATTATTCTCTAAAAAAGCACCGATTGAACCACACTCTGCCGGGCCCAATAAGGATAATTATCCGCCCCCCATGACTGGAATACGTCCAAGGCCATCGGCTGAATTAATTAATGATCAGGAAGAGTTGATAACACGAATCCAGCAATTTAACGAAATTCCCAAAGAGGAATTCAATCGAATTGTGTTACCAGTGATTCATAAATTTGCATCCTTTGTACATTTACTGCCGGCATCTGAGAACCATCATCACAATAAAATTGGTGGGTTGCTTCACCATAGTCTGGAAGTAGGGTTATTTTCACTGCAAAAAGCCAAGGGATATGAATTTTGTTCAAGGGAGCTACCGGAAATAAAAAACACTGCCCAACCCAAGTGGAGATTAGCGGCTTTCCTAGCCGGGATGTTGCATGACATTGGTAAGCCTTATATCGATTACTCAGTGACAAATCAAGATGGTGACCGCTGGAACCCAAACACAATGGGCCTGGAAACGTGGTTCAAATTGAATAACGTGAAAGAGTATTTTATAGAATGGAAAAAGGACAGGAAAAAACTACACGAAAAATGGACCTCACTCGGCTTGGTGCAGATCATAACAAATGATATCCAGGACTTTCTGGGTGTTGAAATCTTTAATGAATTATATGAGTCCATAGTGGATGAAGAGCTGGTCAGAGGTCGGTTATCCGAAATGATTATATACGCTGATCAGAGGAGTGTTAATAATGATATGGCGTTAGAACGCGTAACACCGCTTAAGTATTCGTACACCATTACGGCTGAAAAATACCTGTTATCCGCATTGAGAAGAATGGTGAAAATTGACCTGATCAATGAAAAAGGAGCTCTTTTCTGGGTATTGGAAAGTGGCCTTTATGTATCCTGGGAGTCAGCAGTTAAAGAGGCGATGGATATGATACACCGCGATGAGATCAAAGGCATCAACGGTGATCCGTCATATTTAGCGAATATTTTATTAGAGAGAGGGTTGGCTGAATATTTACCCGACGAAGGGGAGTCGGGTCGCAGAATGTTCTGGCACATCTATCCAGAGGCCCTTGACAACGGCTTGAAGTGCCTGAAATTCGCAAGCATTAAAACATTGTTCTCTAATGAGCCACCGCCCACTGTAAATGCAACGGTACTCAGGGCTGATGGAAGTGCCTATGAAGACACTTTATATGGTCAGGCATTGAAGAATGCTACCCCAGAATCTGAAGAGAGCACTGCAGAAACAGAGCCCGAAATAGTGAGTGATGAATCGGGTAACCAGCGGACAGAGGTTTATGAACAGCAATATCAGGCTGTACACAGCTGGGATGAAGTAGATAAAGAGGCTGGAAAAATAACTCAAACAGAAGCACAGGAAGAGATACCGGGAAAAGAAATTATCCACACTCAAAGCCAAAATATATCCAAAATGCAGGCCATGGCAAAGCAATTAGATAAATCCGACGAAGAAAAAAAACCTCCGGTACGGCAGAAAAAAAATGCAACTAAGCCGGATGAACAAAATGAGACACCTGTTACACAGGATTATGCTCAGCTACCTAATACAGCGGCATGGAAGTACATAAAGAAAGCCATTGTCACAAAGAATATCATTGAGAAATTAAGCAGTAGTGATGTCGGAATTCTCTATCCGGCATCCGCAAAAATACTGGGGGAACCTGCACAGGTTTTAAATGCCTTGTTCGAGGAAAAATTGCTCAAGCTAGATGAAGTATCAGGCGGAAAAATCACCCACATGCTTGGGAAAAAATATCTCATCTTGTCAGACTATGCAGTGAAATTAATAAAATTGGTACCCGAGTCAAACAGGCTACCTCAGAAGAAGATGGCACTAAAAAAAGCTCAAACACCAACAATTAAAGCCAGGAGGACGAAAATTAAAAGAACTGGAGATATGCCGCCTGATCAAGTAGTGACCGAGTTTATACAGCAGCTGATCAATGGATACGGAGAGTATATAGGAGAATACGACATCACAGAAAAAGTTGAGGGTGATGTAAAGACCTATCAAATTACCGACACTGTTCTGGAACATATTTCGATTATTTCCGGCGTAAAGGAAGGCCCGTTAGAGTTATATTTACAGAAGCTAACATCAATCAAATTAGATGAGTCAAACAATGTAATAACCTACCGGGAAAAATTCTAATGGAACATGACTCAATGGCCTATGAGAATCCCTGGAGGCCCAATTACGAAAGTGTTGCGTCGGTGGTTTGGATTACGGCAGGTACTGTGGCGATGGGGGTAAATCAACTCAGCAATTTACCGGAAGAGCCCTTCTACTGGATGGGTGGAATATGCCTGGTAATGGCTGCAATACGACTGCCGCAAGCGCTGAGATTGTATAACCTGCAACGTCATTTGAAAGGGCGAAAATTAGAATTCATCAAACTTGATGTATTAGTCAAATACATTAAACCGAAGAAGAAGGCGATATGGTTAGGTCACGGATATGTCTGGGAAAACAGACATGCGCAGCGAGTATTTGAAATTTTAAAACGTGATTGGACATCAGTAGTAAATAACAAAGAGAATACAATCGGACAAACATGGATACATGGTGTCGAACCCAAAGAACATGATGTGTACCAGGACTTAGAGCATTCCGAAGGTCAAAATCTGATTGTCGGAACCACCGGGGCAGGTAAAACAAGGTTGTTTGATTTATTAATATCGCAGGCAATTATGAGGGGTGAGGCGGTTATTATCATTGATCCCAAAGGCGATATTGAATTACGAGACAATGCACGGAGAGCATGTATAGCAGCAGGAGATGAGCATCGCTTTATGCAGTTCCATCCCGCTTTTCCGGAATCATCTATCCGGATAGATCCACTAAAAAATTATACAAGAGTGACTGAGTTGGCAAGTCGGCTTGCAGCGTTAATACCCAGTGAAGCGGGAGCAGATCCTTTCAAGTCTTTCGGATGGCAGGCGCTGAATAATATTTGCCAGGCCTTAGAGATGGTCGATGACAGCCCAAATCTCATAAAGCTTAAACGATATCTGGAGACAGGTACTCAAGATATGGTTGTGAAGGCGGTGGAGTCTTATGCGGTTAAGCACCTGAGAAATGGAAAGGAGAAGGTAGATGCTTTCATGAAAACTGTCGGCTCAACACCTGAAAAGCAGGCAAGAACCATGGTTCAATTTTACAAGACAGTCATTCAGCCCGTTTCGGCCAGCTCTGAACTTGAAGGTCTGCTGTCAATGTACCAGCATGACAAAACACACTTCTCAAAAATGGTGGCCAATCTTTTACCCATTATGAACATGCTCACTGCAGGGCACCTGGCGGGCTTGTTGAGTCCTGATACCACGGATGAAAATGACATGCGTCGCGTGACTGATAATAAATTGATTATTCAGGATGCCGGGGTTGTGTATTTTGGCCTGGATTCCTTGTCGGATAGCATCGTAGGCAGTGCTATTGGCTCTTTACTTTTAAGTGATCTCGTCAGTGTGGCAGGTAATCGATATAACTTCGGCGTGGATAATAAACCGGTCAATATTTTTGTCGATGAAGCAGCAGAAGTTATTAACGAACCGACCATTCAGCTTTTAAATAAGGGCAGGGGGGCAAAAATGAAAGTTTTTATCGCCACTCAGACTATTGCAGATTTTGAAGCAAGACTGGGCAGTACGGAAAAAGCAAGACAGGTGCTAGGGAACTTGAATAACATTTATGCGTTACGTGTTATAGATCCCGGCACACAGGAGTTTATTACTGAAAATCTACCAAAGACCCGGATAAAATCTGTAATGAGAACACAAGGATTAACCTCACAAACCGAATCACCTCTCATGTTCACAGCCAATACCGGTGAGCGACTGATGGAAGAAGAGGGTGATTTATTTCCACCTCAATTACTAGGCATGTTGCCAAACCTTGAATACATCGCAAAGATATCGGGCGGCAAGATAATCAAAGGCCGCTTACCGATTCTAACAAACTAATGATTGATAAATTAAAGATTAAAAATAATCCAGAATCAGATAAAAAAATTCTGTCAAAAAATAATATTTGTGATGGTGATTCAAAACGACAGGATGCCTTTGAGCATTTTACTGTTCAATGGATTAATGCTGAGGATTTATTTCAACGCTTATTGAATCTATTTGGGCGGTTTATTTATCTGGGAGATAAACCGGTTGTGGTCACACTTATACAAGAGTCACTGGATACCTACTTTAACGCAATAACAAGAAATGATCGTTATTACTACCCTCATGAACACCTGCATGTATTACTGAGTGCATTGATGGAGAAAGTTTTCAATTATTGTAAATTTCAGATTATCAGAAAAGAGGGTAAAGCGGTTTGGGGTATACAACAGACAGAAGCATTAAATGACTGGCAAGGAGATGTGGATATTCTGCAGCTCAAGAACCTGAAAATAAGCGAGAAAGAATTCAAAGCGATTTCATACGACAAAATCGTACTGAAAAACATGAAACAAGTAATGAAAAGGTTTAATTATGAATCATCCTATCTGGCTCCTGGTCTGGGTCATCGCTCTTGAGTCTATAATCATCACGGTGTTACTCCCAGGAAACTGGACAGCCAGTGTCATAGAGCAGGAATCAGAATTACTGGAAATACGACTTGGCCCAGAAGAGTCTCGCTGGGTGCATGAAAAAGCCAGATCATGGTACAACTCCAGCTTAATAGAAACAGGTGTGTATAGCGCGGCATATAACCACCTAATGCCAAGTATCGAGGAGCGACGTAAAAGTGTTGGTATGAAGGATATGGGTAGCAACTGGTTTGAATGGGTAGGGGGACGTTTACAGTCAACAGCCAATGCTTATTATCATATCCTGTCCCGGTTTGCTCTATTATTAACCTGGGCTCCATATTTCATTATCTTATTAGCCCCAGCTATATATGATGGCATTGCATCCTGGAAAATAAAGCGTACAAATTTTGCTTATACCTCTCCTTTGTTACACCAGTACAGTACTAACTCTATTATTTATGTGCTTATTGGACTTGTCGCCCTTTTTCTAGCACCCATCGTGCTAGACCCCACCATTATTCCAGCTTCAATAATGGTTATCTGTGTAATGGCCGGACTAATGATCGGAAACCTGCAAAAAAGAGTGTAAGAAATATTAAAAAAATACCTTTTCGGGTACTCCAGAAAAATAACATTTCACCTTTAATGCGTTAAATTATCTCCACTAACTCAATCGGAGATAAAACGTGCAACAAGTAAAAATTCCCAGTCGGATTGATGACCCTCCGCATCTATTGATGTGGAGTCTTGATGAAATGGCACCCATTTTAATCGGTCTGACCTTTGGAATATTTATCGGTCAGGCGCTCATCTTAACCATAGCTGGTCTTGTATTAACAAACTTCTACCGTCGCTTCAGAGACAACAATCCTGATGGGTATATGTTGCACATGCTTTATAACGCCGGTTTTTTGCCCCCTAAAGGAAAGCTGATGATCAATCCATACATTAAGAGATTTTTCCCATGAACACGGAAAAATTTGTAAAAACATGGGAAGGATCACTAGAAGAAAATAAGTGGAACAGAATATTCAATGGTTTTCTTGCAGTGGCCGTTTTGTTGCTTACTTATATGGTGTTAACAAAAGATACGATTGTAATTATTAAACCAGAAACTCTTGGGTCTGAAGCCTGGTTGACGAAGAATAAATCGAGTCAATCATATAAAGAATCCTGGGGACTGTTCTTTGCGCAACTGTCAGGGAATGTAACACCGGATAATGTTGCTTTTATAAAAGAACGACTTAAGCCCCTTTTATCGCCAGCAATTTACGGGGATGTTATCGATTCACTCGAAGAGCAGTCATTAAACATTAAGCAAGACAGGATTAGCATCCGGTTCGAACCTAAATTTGTCGAGTATGAAAAAGTATCAGATAAAGTATTTGTGTATGGATATAGCTTTATTAAAGGCTCGGCAGATGATGAAAACCGTCAAGAGAGAACCTACGAATACCGTATAAAAATAGCCAATTATGCTCCCATGATCATGGATCTCAACACCTATCAGGGAAAACCTAAAACTGAGCGGGTTTTGTTACAACTACAACAACGCGAAGAAAATAAGAGGAGAAATTAATGAATAAATCCATCCTATTTTTATTCGCTTTAATAGCTAGTCAATCAGGTTGGGCACAAGCTCCGAACATTCCAGTCATACCTGTAGTGCCTGCCGCAAAAGCGAAGGCCAATCTACCCAAGCTTATCACCGCAAGAAAGCAGGTCAAACCGGCAACGATAAACCCAGTTACTACGGGTCAGGAAAACCTGATGGCAAGAAGCAAAATTCCCATGGAGCCGGGTGTCAACGAGATTATCCAGGTTGCTGTAGGGCATCTTAATAGAATTGTTACGCCCTACCTGGAACCAAAAATCACGACATCGAGTCCAGCGACAACCGAGATTCGTGACAATGTTTTATACATAGGTTCCACTGAAGAATCACCTCTCACGCTTTTTATCACAGAAAAGGGTAGTGAAGAGCAGGCATTATCATTAACCCTTATTCCCAGAAAAATCCCGCCACGCGAAATATTTTTGAGGCTAAAAAATAATTCAAGTACACAAGTTTTACATAGTAAAAGGGCAGAGAAGTGGGAGCGGTCTCAACCCTATATAAGCACGATTGAAAAGCTGTTTAAAAACCTTGCCCTGGGTGAACTCCCCTCCGGATACCGTTTCATGCAGTCATCAGTGGAGGTCCATCCAAAATGTCGTCAAACAGGTATGAAATTCATGTTTGATTCCGGGCAGATAGTAGCAGGTCATAACCTTATTGTTCATATCGGTGTCATTGAAAATACATCACCAGATCCTATTGAGTTCATCGAGTCAACCTGTGGTAACTGGGATGTAGCGGCTGTTTCGTCTTTTCCAAAAATTGCCCTAAATCCAGGTGAGCTTACCGAGGTGTATGTAGCAAAAAAGAGGCACTACAAAAAAGAAATTAAAGTTAAACGCCCATCATTATTACTGGGGTATAAATAATGTTGAAAGACTCTGATACAAAGCAGTCGTCCAGGAAAGCACCAGGTGGTGAAAAGGTTAAAGAATATTGGGAAACGATGTCGCCAAATCATCGAAGAATATCCGTTATTGTACTGGCAGTTTCAGGATTGTTTTTATTTATGTCATTCGTTACGGGTGGTGATGAAAACCTGAAGCTTAGTAAGACTAAAGCGGTTGAAAGAAACGTATTGACTGATTCTAACACGAGAACAATTGGTATTGATGCTTTAAACGCCAAAGTAAAGTCAGTGGATACACAGAATGATCGAATAAAGAAAGAGCTTGAACGCATGAAGTTAGAGTTAGTCGAGATGAAGCGTCGTAAGGGTAATGATCCAGACATGACCCGTGAGCTTACTTTATTAAAAGGACAGATGAAAACGCTGACTGATAAAGCAAAGACAATTGGATGGGAAGTGGCTGATATTAAAGAAGGTTATTATCAAGTGCCGGGATCCACGAATACAGTTTTAACGCAATCCTCAATCCAAAGTGGGAATAATAATAAAGATAAAAATAAAACCAGATTTATTACACAGGATGACTTTATTAATGATGAGCCTCAAAAGAAACGAACAATCAATGTTGAGGAAGGTTTAAACACCGATCCCAATTTTTATTTCCGTACAGCACCGCAACGATCAAATTCACCTGCACCAGTCGCAGGTGCTCCCAGTTTAAAAAATGGAGCGCTACCGGGAGGGGGTCTACAAATATTTACTGCTGAGAGTGTTTCTCAAGAAATAAGTGATGAAGAGGAAGGCGAGGTGGTTTACCTGCCATCCGGCACTATTGTTTCGGGTGTTTTATTAAATGGCCTGGATGCACCAACCGGTAGAGCTGCAAAAAAAGATCCATTCCCAGTACTGGTGCGTATTCAAAAAGATGCGGTTATGCCGAACTTGCATAACGCTGATATCAAGGAATGTTTTGCCACCCTTTCAGGTTACGGAGAGCTCAGCGCAGAGAGAGCGTACCTCAGAGGCGAAAAGTTTTCATGTATCACAAACGATGGTGGTGTTATCGAAGAAGATTTTCCTGCTTATGGTGTAGGTGAAGACGGTAAGGCGGGAATACGAGGAAGGCTTGTTACCAAGGCTGGCTCGTTATTGGCTAAAACAGCCCTGGCTGGATTTGCAGCGGGTGTTGCCGATGCCTTTGGCTCAAGCCCTGTGCCAGTTATACAAACAGGTACACCCGGTAGCACATCGGTATTTCAGGATAACTATTCAACAGATGCGATTAAGCACGGTGTTTCAGTGGGTGCCAGTGCCGCATTGGGTCGGCTCGCGGATTACTACATGGATATGGCGGATTCAATATTTCCAGTCATTGAAGTGGATGCATCCAGACAAATTGATATCGTCTTAACCTCTGGATTTAGCCTGACAGTTAAGCCAGCTAAAAACATGAAATTAGCAAAGAGGAAATAAATTAATGAAATTAACGATTGGGTTATTAAGCCTTTTGGCGCTTTCGGGCTGTGCATCCTGGGGCAATTCAGATTATGGATGCTCAGGTTTGCCGGGTGGCGTTACCTGTGTTGGAACCCGAGATCTTTATGATCAAACCGAAGGGGGAACAGTCCCTCAAAATATAGAAAAAATCCCCAAATCACTTGTTGAGCATAAAGATTCAGATATGGATATTGACTCTGCCACTAAAAGAGATGACGGCACAAAAGTTATTGCTAAACAAACAATCACAGATCCGGTTATTGATACTTTCGTTACGCCGAATATACCGGATAAACCAGTTCCAATTCGCACACCTGCACAGGTCATGAGGATATGGGTTTCAACCTGGGAGGACGTAAAGTCCGGCGCTTTAATAGCACCCGGTTATATCTATACCGAAATTGAACCGCGCAAGTGGGTGATTGGGAAAACCGAAAATGTCGCCTCACAGCATGGACGGATCTTTAAACCACTGGAGCAATCCAGTTTAAAAACTTTTAATCACAAACCTTAACAGGAAACGTATATATGTTTAATTATAATGGTAAGACATTAGTGGCAGCTACAATCGCGGCTGTTGCTCTGATGTCAGTTGTTACACCTGAAGTTATGGCCGGTACCGGTGGTACTGAATTCGATACGGTGTGGACAACTCTGACCGACTGGATGCAAGGTACTCTGGGTAAGATCGCTGCTGGTGCAATGATCCTGGTCGGAATAATCGCTGGTGTAGCGCGTCAGTCTATCATGTCTTTCGCAGTGGGTGTGGGCGGAGGCATCGGTCTCTACAATACTCCTACCATCATTGATAACATCATGACTGCTACTTTGGAGCATGCCCCAACAGCAATTCAGATGATCCAACTAACGAATGGTTTGCAGTAAGCAATCGTAGGTTCACCACCTTCCGTACCAGCAAATTGCCGGTACGGTTTTTATGAAGGTCAATATGAAAAAATTAATCACAATTGTTTTATTACTGTTTTCAGCCAGCGTAGTCGCATCAGGTGTACCCAACGAATTAGGGATTGATGGCTTTGTTAACCTTCCAATAAAGAGCCTTAAAGCAATAGAAAAAAATGGCGTTATCTATTACGTTTCAGAGCGTGGTCGCTACATCATTCAGGGGCAGATGATTGATGTGTGGCATAAAAAACCGTTAGACACCTTAAAAGAAATTAAGTATTCCGCTAACCACATAAAGCTTGATGTAATGGGTATGCCTATCGATCAATTAAACACCATTACAATTCCAGGTGGTCCAAAAAAGGTCGTTGCATTCGTTGACCCAAAATGTAAAAACTGTAAAAAATTTATTGAAGAAGCTGAACTAAAATCTTCTCGGTACACATTCAAGATTATTGTTGTTCCTGCACTCGGGGAAGATTCAAATAGACTCGCTAAAAAACTATTTTGTGCAAAAGATAAAACGAAAGCGCTTTACTTGTTAAAAGAACAAAGACTGGACGAATTAGTAGCAAAGGAAAATTGCGATACAAAGTTATATGACAAGACATTATTTTTGGCTGAAATGCTGAAAATAAGAGCCGTACCGTATTTCTTTTCCCCAACAGGGCGAACCGTGGCTGGAATGAAGGATGATTTTTGGGACTGGTTAGAATATGAATGATAAGAAAAAAAATGTCGAAGAATCTCAATATAAGACCGTTGAAACAGGACGCAGGTATATTAAATATTTAATGGCATATTTATTGAGAACTGAGAATTCACCGGCACACACTAGCACTAGCGAACAAAACACCATTAAAAACAATTCCGACACGAAAACAAAGTAAGTTAAAAAAAGGATAAAACTATGAGCGAATTTTTTACATTTAAAGAAAAAAGAAGATTTAGATTAATTGAAAAAGAATTACGCGCAGCAAAACTATTTCCTGTTTTGTCGTTTGATCCTGAAGGAAATACATTCTTATGCGAAGAAGGAAGAATGGGATTTGGTTTTGTATGCCAGCCTTTGAGCGGTGCAGATGAGAAAATTGAACAACAGGTAAACTCATTGCTTAATGAAAACTACCCTTCGAATACGGAAATGCAGGTTATTCTGTACCGATCACCCGACATCAATAAACAAATGGCTTACATGAAATCATTGAGGGAAGGGTATAAACACGAGTTGTATGAAGAGTTCATTGATCAAAGATCAACATTTCTGAAAACACACACAGATGAACCGTTAGTACTGAACGATAAAGCAGGTATCTATAACCTGGGCACTGTGCATGATTTAAAATTGTATATCACTTTTAAAGTGCCAATATCAGGCAACCAACCAGGCGAAAAGGATTATAAAGAGCTGAGGGTATTACAAACGAAAGCGAGAACAACGCTTGAAAATATTCATCTGTACCCATCCAGTTTAACAGCTGAAGAGTGGGTAAGGTTTATGAACACCGTTTTTAACTGGGGTAAAGGTACCACCTGGAGAAATCATGTAAATCTGTGGGATCAAGATCAACCTCTCTGTAACCAGGTACTGGACTACGATAATGATATTGAGGTATCTCGTGATTATATACGAGTAGGTGATAAATACATTAAAGCACTGTCCAGTAAGCGTAAGCCTGAATCGATGTATTTTGGTGAGGCTGTTACAAACTCAGGTGACCTGTCAGGGGGAACCGGTGGTGTCCGAACTAACTACATGGTGTGTACATCGATAATATTTCCAGAAGTTGATGGTGAAAAGCAAAAATTTGAAAGGAAGAGACAGTTTACAATAAATCAGGCAAGTGGGCCTATTGTAAAGTTCGTGCCAATTTTACTGGATAAGAAAAATGACTTTGACACATTATATCAATCGATTCAGGAAGGTAAAAAACTATTTAAACTATCTCATCATGTCATTATATTTGGAAATAGCCTCGAAGAGGTAGAAGCTGCCTCCATGACAGCACGTAATTTCTGGCGTACAAATCGCTATGAAATTATGGAAGACAAGTCTATACAGATGCCAGTTTTGTTAAATTGCTTACCATTTTGCGGTGACTTTGTATCAAGGAATGACTTACAGCGTCACAAGACTATGACCAGTAAAGAGGCCGCACCCTTACTGCCAATTATGGGGGAGTGGAAAGGTACTGGTACACCGCATATTAATTTAATATCAAGAAATCAACAAATTATGAATTTTAGTTTTCATGATACTGGTTCAAATATGAATGCTGTAACGGCGGCACAATCCGGATCGGGCAAGTCCTTCTTAACCAATGAAATAGTGACCAGTTATTTATCTGAAGGCGCACAAGTATGGATTATTGACGTAGGTCGTTCGTACAAAAATTTATGCGAGGCATTTGAGGGTGATTTCCTTCATTTCGGAGCAAGCTCTAAAGCCTGCATGAATCCATTTCCTCTGGTAGTAAGTCTGGATGGAACGATGGAAACCCGCGCTCCAGACGCAGAATATAATGAAAATGATAATGATGATGACGGTGAAGAAGATGCATTGATTGGTCTCATTGAGGCCATGGCTGCCCCTAATCAGAAGTTAAGTGATTTCCAGATATCATCATTAAAAAGAGTATTCAGTAAGGTGTGGAGAACACATTTTAGAAAAACATCAATAGATCATGTTGCAGATGCTTTACTCGAACATGAAGATATTCGAGTAAAGGATATTGGGAATCAGCTTTATGCATTTACTAGTAAAGGCTCTTATGGAAGATTCTTCAACGGTGAAAATAATGTCAAATTCAATAATCAGCTGACGGTACTAGAATTAGAGGAATTGAAAGGACGAAAACACCTTCAGCAGGTTGTGTTATTACAGCTTATTTATCAGATACAACAAGAAATGTATCTGGGTGATAGAAGTCGAAAAAAAGTGGTTGTTATAGATGAGGCGTGGGATCTTCTTACCTCAGGTGACGTAGCTAAGTTTATTGAAGCTGGGTACCGTCGGTTCCGTAAATACGGCGGATCAGTAAACATAATATCTCAATCAGTAAATGATTTATACGACAGCAAAACAGGAAGAGCGATTGCTGAAAACTCTGCAACCACGATATTGCTTGGACAAAAGTCAGAAACAATAGATCAAATTAAACGTGATGGAAAGATACAAATGTCTGACTATCACTTTGAACAATTAAAAACGGTTCATACATTGCAGGGTGTTTATTCTGAGCTTTTTATAATTTCAGAATATGGACGGGGAATAGGGCGATTAATCGTTAATGACTATCAAAAGTTACTCTACTCAACCAAAGCCGAAGATGTCAGTGCAATACAAAAGAAACGTGATCAAGGTATGAATTTGAATGAAGCTATTGTATCAGTATTAAAGGATAGAAAAAATGTAGATCCATCCCTTGGTCAGGTGGCATAAATGGCTAATCTTATTATAACTGCAATAATAGGGGCCATGCTGGGATTTATTTCCAGTGTTGCCTATTTCATGCCCAGGTATGAGGCTGTTATATCTGAATTAAATGCGAGACCACCTATAGTCGTTATAGATATGATTAAATTGGCTGCTGATGCCATACCCTTGAAGGCAGATAGGGCTGCAACAGAAGAGCATTTTAAAAATACACAGAACGTTATTAATAAATATGTTGATTCTGGTTATATCGTTCTCTCAATAGAAGGGGTCATGAAAGCACCAGATGGAATGATGCTGACCACAGAAGATTTACCTCGCAATAAACATATAACAGCTCCGGAATCATAATCATGATAAGCGAAGAGGTGACTACAGCTCTGGGAAAGCCGATAAAACCGAAGCTAAAGGGGCATCAATCCTGGTCCAAATTCTGGATAAAGTCACTGATAGTTCTTGGTGTGATGATTTTATCCGGATCACTATTTGCTACACGTTACCGTATTGTTGGTGACCCTCAAGAAGAAAGGTGTATTCCTGCTTATTCTGTTTACTTAGTAGACCTTAAGGATGTCGATTTAGAGCGTGGCAACCTCTATATGTTTAAGTCAAATGACTTAAACCCTATCTATGAGAAAGACACCAACATGCTCAAGTATTTAAGAGGTTTGCCTGGAGATACCGTTGAAATACAGGCCAATGAGCAGGTTTTGATAAACGGAAAATATACTGAATTCGGACTTTCCCTGGCTAAAGAAAAACTTGGCACATCTAAGGATGAATTCGTAGGGAGTGCAGAGCTTGCCGATAACCAGTACTGGTTCCTGGGAACATCACCTAAATCATTTGATTCCAGATATTGGGGATCCGTTACAAAGGAGCAGATCGTTGGACGTGCTTACCCGTTATTTTAAAATACTCATCCCGGTATTCATAATTACTTTCTCATCCGTTGGAGCGGACACTTCTGGTTTAACGGATGAAGATAAGGCCTTAAGAGATCTGGCAAAGTCGATCCGTGAACAGTCCAGTGAAATTACGATACCCGTTAATATTCATCAGCGTGAAGCAAAGGCGCAAGCTGAGCAGTTATTCAACAGTTTAAAAGAGCAGCAGCCTGATATATTTGATACACGAGATAAAAGAAAACGCATAGGCCGCATTCTATTTTTTGCATCACAATCGATGTCATTAGAAGCGATGGAGGATATGTTTACCGCTAGCACGGATCACCTGGATTCGGCTGTAGTTTTTCGAGGTGTGCGTGATCCTGAAAACTTGTCCAAATCTATTATGGAGATTCAACGGATTGCAGCAAGGCAAACCCCGGTTGCCAATGTGATGCTGGATCCTACGTTATATCGAGACTACGGTGTAGACAAAGTTCCTACTATCATCTATCTGGATGAGGACAAGGAAACGGAGATAGCCAGGGTTTCTGGGTTAACACAACCAGACTGGTTGCTTAGACAGGTAAAGTCGGGGGATGGTAAGGATTATGGAGTCAAAGGTTCTGTTCACGACATTCTGGAAAGGGATTTGATCGAGGTTATGAAGGAGCGTGTAGCGATGATTGACTGGGAAGATAAAAAAGAGCAGGCAATTAATAGGTACTGGGATAAGCAGCGTTATCTTGAGTTACCTGGAGCGACCAGGAAACGGACAAGGGAAGTTGATCCATCCATATTGATTTCAGAAGATATCACGGATGCCAATGGCAATGTACTTGTCGCACAAGGCACCATTATAAACCCACTAGAACTTAGACCTTTCACCCAGGCCCTGGTTGTATTTGATCCGCTTGACCCAGTACAAATGAGTCTGGTAGATCAGAAGCTTCCCGAACTAACTAGTAAATATCCAAGAATTACTTTAATCGTAACTCGATTTAATAAAGAAAAGGGATGGGAGTCATATAAAAGCATTACAGAACATTTTGATTCTCCTGTATTTAATTTAACGTCTGAAGTTAAGTCGCGTTTTCAACTTGAATATACACCAGCAATTATTACCGCAGCAAAAAGGCATTTCATTATTGAAGAGCTCACAAAAAGTGAAGATCCAGCGGCGATAGTAAAGGAATAACCATGAAACAATTTATAATATTAGTAGTGTTGCTACTGCCTTTACAGATAAAGATTGCACATGCCGATCCTGGTTGCCAGGATGCAAATGTCATATCAGGATCGCTTATTACTGATATTTGCTGGGATTGCCTGTTACCCATTCGACTGGCAGGCGTGACCATGAGCTCGGGAGGTGAATCAACACCAGCTGATGCCGTAGATGCCCCATTGTGTGTATGTCAGGATAATTTGGGCGTACCGCAACCTGGCGTAACCACATCTATGTGGCAACCTGCCAGACTGGTTGAATTCCAGCGAGTACCAGGTTGCTCATCTGTACTAAATGGGACGGTTTTTCCATTTGATCGTCTTAACCAGGGACATCATCAACGCGGTGGTGAGCAGGGTCCTCAAGGCACCTTTATGCATTACCATTACTACGCATTTCCTTTGCTTGTGATGTTGGATTTATTTGTGAACCCCGGGTGTGTTTCTGACGGGATGATGGATCTAGATCTTTTATACATGTCAGAAGTGGATCCCACCTGGAATAATGACGAACTGGCCTTTTTTGCAAATCCGGAAGCCGCTGCTGTGGCAAATCCCATTGCTATCACTGCTTGTACTGCAGATGCGGTATCTTCTACAGCAGGAACCCCCTTAAATTCAATGTTTTGGTGTGCCGGTACATGGGGCGCAATCTACCCACTGTCAGGCAATCAATACACCATGAGCAGTCTGGTCAAAAATACCAGTTTATTAAAGGTAAAGGTATTAGCGGCCTTGCATCGTCGAGGCCTTGCACGTCGAACAATGGGAACCAGCGCAATGTGTGAACCCGAGATCGATGTCACTCTGGATAAGGACATGTATAAATATACCTTACTCCATCCTATTCCCGAAACCAGTTCTGCTCATGTTACCGGTGAAAGCCCTTTTACCTGGGGAATGGCCAAGACCATCCCCGCAGTTGGTGAAGATTTAATTTATACCATTTGGAAATGGCTCGATTGTTGTAATCGAGATTTTCAGTAAATTGGGGCAAATACTATGTATATTTTGAAAAAAGTACTCTCAGTATTTTTATCATGGTTACTGATCTTGCCTTCAACCCCGATATATGCGGATGCATTTTCAGACCAGGGCCTGGATGCACAACAATTTGGTAGTGAATTAATCGACAATCTAAGCGGGGCAGATACGAGTTTTAATAATGGCCAAATCACATTGCCGACAATGGATCCTAATACTGGTCAGTTTACCAATACGGCTACCACAACTATTGATGTTAATAACCTCTTTCCGGGCACAAGCTCTACATCAACATCACCTATGACCGATTTTTTTCCGGCAACAGTAACTCCTAGTTCTGGCGCATTAGAATCCGTAAGCGGTGTAGGGGATGATATGGATGATATAGGGAAGTTTTATCAACAGGAGTTATTTTCTGACGCGAACTCTGCAAATCCATCCACAACAGGTTCGGCCTACAAGGTATTAATGGATCGTGCAAATCAACCCGTTGCAGATTTAAGAAATGATCCGGTATTTAATGTAGCGAGAGATGTTTATGCAGACATTGATACGATTTCGCAAGATTTTGCAGATTGTACGACGACGACGACACTGACAAATATTACCAATACCACTCGAATACCGGACTATCAGGATTGTGAACGTATGAGAGACTTTTCACAATCTTGTATCGTTAACCATTTCTATGATGCGAGTATAATTGAGCATCACTCTGGACCCTATAATATATTGCCTATCAATGGACAAAGCTCAATCAATGTCTGGATTGGTCAGGTAGGTGATAATTACTGGACTGGTACCTGTGCGGTTTATGAGGAAGTCACGGAGTATCGTGTTACAAATCCTGCAGCCATAACCAGCGTTAAGCTGGTGAATGCAAAATGGGATGACTATATGCAAATTTGGGTAGGTCCGGCAGGTCAGGAGACTATGGTATGGAGTGGACCAGCCACAACAAGTTATTGGGACTCCAATATAAACGCGTCGGTTATGATTAATGATCCATTCCCACCAGAAACCCTTGGTAACTGTGAATTAAGCACATCATGGAATCAAAATCCTAACCTGGATATAACCAGTGCATTTTTAAATAACATTGATACCGATGATGTTGTGCGCTTCAAGATTCGTGTTTCGGTTACAGGGGGTGGTGAAGGTTATGCTAAATTACAGATTGATTATGACTCTGATCAGGCAGTTATTCAGGACGAATGGTTACCGCAGAATTGTATTGATGCAGCAAAAGGCATGTACGATGGGTTTGCTACAGGCACAGTGGCTTGTACCTCGATACCCGCGAATGTTGAAGGGAGTTGTACGACAATTGAGGGCATCAGGGTTTGTGAAAATAATTTAGATCTATCTCCATTCCCCGGTATAACAAATATGTTCAGCACGATTTCGCCTTTGTGTAATGAGGCAACGGTTGATGTGGATTATGATTATTATGATGGAACATTTTGTTGGACCAATGAACATAACGTAGAAACCTGTGCTGAGAGTGGCAATTTAAGTGACACCTGTACTGCATTGGAAAGTGATCCTCAATGCGGGTTTATATCATCACAATGTGTTGAAGACTCAAGAGCTGATGATGGTACCTGTTATGTCACAGAAGAGACCTGGGATTGTGGCGTTGATGTTCCTATAGATGACGTGGAGTCTACGACAACTTATGATTGTGTCGGGCCAATACGTTGCATGGGTTCTGACTGTTTAAATCCCGCCGAACCAGAATCAGCTTCTTTTACAGAAACGGCGGCCTTGTTAAATGCTGCACAGTTCATGACACAGGACATGAATTGTACTCCTGTTACTACTAACGCAAATGTAACCTGCGAAGTATTTGGGGGCGATGATTTCTATTGCAAAAAAGCAGTAGGGGGTATTGTTGATTGTTGTGATGTGCCAACTCAGGTTTCATTGGCTAACTATGTGGCTGCCCTGATGGCCATGGGTAAACTTGATAGCTCATTGATGGCCATACAAAATGGCAACGCCTTAGTTGGAGCCTACCAGACCATGCATAATGCGGTCGGTAATTCTTTAACCACTGTGACGAAGCCGTTTACCAGTTATATTGAAAATATATCAGGCCATGTTACTGAGTTTTTTGAGCCAGTCACCGTCTTTATGGATGAGTTAAAGCAGAAGATAAAAGACACAGTATCTGAAATAATTACCGACATGGTAGGTGATTCAGCGACTACAACAGCTGGTTCAGCCGTAGCTTCAGATGGAGCAAGCGAGATCATGTCAAACATGAGTTCAGCGGCCAGCACCATGATGGCAGTTTATGCCTATTACCAGGTAGCCATGATGGTCATCCAACTTGTTTATGAATGCGAAGACAGTGAATATGAGCTGGCAGCGAAAAGAGATTTAAAGTCGTGTAACAAAATAGGTAGTTATTGTCATGATGATACAATCTTTGGATGCCTCGAAAAAAGGACAACGTATTGCTGTTATAACTCTCCACTTTCAAGAATTATTAGTGATCAGGTTAGGCCTCAAGTAAGACCCTATGGATCAGTGAAAAATCCAGATTGTGGCGGTATAGATATGAGTGAAATTGCCAGTATAGATTGGTCACAGATTGATCTCAGTGAGTGGACTGCGATATTAAAATTGACCGATGTGGCCCCAGATATAGCTACTATGAATTTGGAGACCCTGACAGGATCCGGCAGTGATTTAAATATAGATGGCACTAGACTTAATGCAGGAGATAGAGCTGTTCAAAGGTTTGATGGATTGGATATCGATGAAATTCGTATAGATGTAAATAATAACACCGTTGTAAATCCTTCTGGGCAATAATGAGTTTTCTCGTGTAACGGGGCGGCATTTGTTTAAATCACACAAAACAACAGATGATTTGTTTTTACGGACTCATCGATTTTGTGCTCTTGATCGCTCTGGTCTGTTTGAATTGGCAAAAAACGCTCTTTTAATTCTCGTTAGTCGATTAAATTATAACAGATATATCTAGTTGTTATAACAAATTGCTCATAAAGTCCTATATTATTATGTACACTATTATGTATTACTTTATGTGCGAGAGGCAATCATGAGTACCCAAAAGATACTGGCTGAGGAAACTGTCTCTATTACAGATTTTCGCAAGAGTCCAAGCTCCTACTTCACCGATCACGTAATCGGAGTGCTGTCCAATAATAAACCCGAGGGTTATGTAATTGGCGCTGAGGCTTATGAAGCAATAGTGGATGTGCTAAAACAAGCTCAGGCAACCACCTTTTTTGAAGGACGTTTCAAGCCCACGGCTGAACGAATGAGGGAAATTACCAAGCAAGGAGCACAATTGCTCACCGACGCTTCTGAGGAAGACTTGGGGCGCTTCTCTGAGTGATACAAATTTTCAAAAGCCAACTGCTGATTGAACAGTTGGAGCCAGAAGAGTTAGCCGATTTAGTCTCCGACTTCCGAGAGTACCAAGAAACCAGCATCCCGTCTGATCGCTTTGGGCGGGATGCGCTTTACAATGACTCGTACTCCCTTCCATCCGTACTCCAGGAAGAAGTTGCACATCTCCATCTGGTCGAACCAGGACAGTGGCCTGGACATTGCTCACAATACAATCGCACTAGTGATATACACCTCGCTTATTGCCGGGGGTACTACAACACTAAGCATTACCTCTTAATGTTGATCCTAAAACCGAACGCCCACGAACTGGCCCGCGACAACAATAACATGCATAAACTTGCCAAAATGGCAGCAAAATTTCGCGAAGATCATTGAACTCACCAGCACATCAGGAAGCTATTGCGCTGGGCGCTCGATAAAAACAGAATTCTGGGGATGCAGTAATTAATTAATTCTAAAATTCGCGTACTCCCGCTATAGGGTCGTATCCAGCCTATTTAATATAGACCATTAAAGACCCCTTGCAATTTAATAGAAGGAAATTCTGGCTGATAGGGGGCATTAACAATTTTGCTGAGAAATTTTCTTACCAGTAAATTTCTGTAATTGAATCATTTACATCAACTGCTGCCGTTCCTGAGAGATTGTAGGGAACTAGAGGTTTATGTACTTAGCTGCCATTCACGAATGTTTTGATTAAGTAATATTCCCCTGAATTTCTAACACTCCTTACGTATTCAACTCATGTTTCTATAGAGCCATTGAGTGACCATCTCTTTAGTTTTTTTCGATGGGGTTTCATTAAACCGTAATTTAATTTGATCCAATAAGTGCAGGCCATTAGGTACAATTTTTATACATAAGGTCGCACGCTCTGGTGATAGCACTTTATAAATGGAGTATTTACCTTTCTGTACATCGTTATGATAACTATAAATGCAATGATTCATCATTTGCCCTTCTGCAAATAACTCCTTTGAGTTCTCAATTGGCACAATATCTTTATTCCCCGAAATAACAGGTTTTGGATATTCCATCAGATCCACACTTTGAAAAGAAATATTATTGAGTTCTACGATTAATTGATCGTGTAATAACAGTAATTTCTCCAACGAATTACAACGAGATATCATAGATAAAATATTCTCTTTCTCCAGTCGATATGCCAAACGATAGGTGTCATTAAATATTTCAGTAAATTTTCGCCAATCCCAATTTAGCTGATAATTCTTTACCAGTTTAGAATCTTTCATGGCTGGGTTTTCTAAAATAAAGTTTATTAGTTCAAAATCAATAACCGACAGATGATTCAACGGTAAGTAGTACTCCTTCTTTATAAAATTTAACCATAGTGAGCAATTGCGTTTCGTCATTCTTTTAAACTTGATTTTCCCTAAAAACTTTAAAAAAGACCTTGTTGCCGGTAATGAGCAATGATTTAAAATATCTACACGTTTCATCCCAAAAAGCTGCTCGACAAACTCATGCGGCCAATTATTTTTGATCCCCAATTCAGTCACTATCCAAA
>JABHSO010000039.1 GCA_018669845.1 Gammaproteobacteria bacterium
AGTAGAAAAGCTGTTTTCTCACCCTGGCCAGATAAACTCAAAAAGTCGACTCAATTATTGTGCTGGGATATGAAAATTTGAATACGAAAAATCACACAGGCCAGGAAAAATAGCTATTTATGGTCGGTAACTAATTAGGTTGTTCTCAATCGGTTGTTCGGATTGCATGCTTTCTGTTGTTTCTGTTTCAGCACCACGGACAAATACAACTTTGACGACGTTACCTTCGCGGCTGATTTGGTAAGGCAAATCTTTTTTCAGGAGTATGGTGATTTTTGAACGGACTTTTTCAATAAGTTCGCTTGCCTTGATAGTGTCTATGATTGCATTATCAATATCATATTTTGTGTTGTCGACTTCCAGGGATGTTTCTGGAAAATAGAGGACAAGCCCCAGTGGAAGAGGTTGTTTTACAGACATATAGTTTAAAAGAGTATTACAGGTGATGGCTATTGAGATGGAGTCGTTGACTTCAGACATACTGATGTCGGTAATAAACTTTGAACGAGTCCCAATTGTTGGTTCCGCAGCTTCGACCGTTTCATTTTGCGTTACCATGCTTGTGGCGTATGCCCCAAGAGGTACAAATAGGCTTACAGTCATGCATAAGATGATACCCTTAAAAAAACAATTATTTTTTTGGGCGTACAACATAAGATTAATTCCCAGAAGGTTTCTGAAGTTTAAGTTCTCTATTTTGGAGAAAACGTTCCCTAAAATATTTTAAGCGTCCTCTTCAACTACAATTTGATCTTTCATTATATCGAAAACTGATCTTCTAGACATGCCGATATAAGTGCCATTTTCAACAGCGTATCCTTTTCCATTTGAATCTCTGTTCATGGAGCGATAAACGATGGGAGAGTGCCGAAAAAAAATCACTGAAACTTAGCCTTAGTGAGTTCGAAATAGGTTTGCCGTTTCTGCTGGTGGGGTGGTGTCGTCCATGGGGGTAGCCATGCCGATGCCAAAATTTCTCTGGAGGCAGTCACTTTGGGAAATTTTGAGTAGAGTCGGGGAGCAGAGACAGTGGATGAATTATGGCCCCATACTGAACATGATCAAGTCAGCGCCATTGATAACATAACTATTCACATTCGGCTTCCAACAGCACTGTATATTCATCCTCTGAAAGTTTGCCGTCCTTGTTTTCATCAAATTCTGCCAAATCTTTTTGCACATCGGCCATAGCTTTTACTTTGTTGAATTCTTCAGTATCTACGAATTTATTACCATCTATATCGGCCTTGTTAAACTCAGGTATTTCCTCCTCGGCAATGGCTCCCGTTGAAAATGGCAGCATGCCGGCCAGAAAAATAATAGGTAAAAATTTCATAATTTTACTCCTTCTGCTTGAAAGGTTTCTAGTTGAAAGCAATATCACGTATATCCTGAAATAAAGCAGGGTTAACGGCTTGAGCTTAACCTACGCAGGAACCCTGATTGTAATAATCTGCAGGAAGCTTTTTAGTTGAATTTAACCATCTTTAACATATCCGGCCATGCTTTTTCCATTGCGGGTACCACATCACCACCCAGAGCCATGCCAACTAACTTCAAATTCATCATGGCAACATACACCTTGCCATCACTCTTCTGATATACGGCGAAAGTACATGGCATCATCACTGATAGATACTTATTTTCATCTGATATAAGAAGATCTGCGGCTATGAAAGGTTCACACATTTTCAGTAGTCTCATCGGACCTATATCCTTACCAACGATCTTGTTGAAGTTTTTTTGAAAATTTGCTTTCCATTTTCTTGGTACCTTCCAGCCTATCTCTTTGGCTTTGGACTCAATATGCACGAGTGTTTCATCAAAATCTAATGGGCTCTCGATTTCAGTAACCAGCAATGTCGCCAGGTTGATACGGATAATATAAAGGGTTCCACCAATTCCAAGCACCAGTGCAATAAGAAAAACAATCAGGTTTTTTGCCATAGAATGATTTGTCATTATAGTCTCCAGTAATATAATAAATGGCCTATAAATGTGTCTATCACATCAGCAGTTGATAATCTAAATAATGTATTTATGTAGAGCTATCTCTTAACCTATAGGGTCGACATTTATCGGAATATTTTTCCAGTAGGTAAAAGTTAAGAAGTAAACAAACTTAGAGTGATGAATTTACTTTTACCTATTACGCCGCCGATAACTCTTATAATTGTTATTATGAAAACTGAGTCACAAATTTAATATAGATACTACTCAAAGCAGGTCTTTTGATAAATGATCCAAATCAGTTAACATAGATTAATAATATTTAAAAGCTAGCAGTATTTGATGATGATAATAATCGTGGTTTGTAATTCGTTTAAACGCCTTTCTCGTGTCAATTCTTATACAGATAGGATCACATATCTTCCAGGGGAATGTTCATTGTGCTAATTATTTTTGAGGCTGTTTTGTAGCCTTTTATTCTTTTGCCATTTTCTAGTATCAGTAACGGTGTTCCACTTATTCCCAGGCTATTGCCTAGCTGGTAACCTGCGTCCACTGCCCCGGTATTTTTACAGTTCTCCCTTAAATCAGGCAGCACCCTCTCATCAATATATGTGGATAAGGCCAGTACTGGATCTTCTGAGCACCAGATGGATTTTAATTCTGCGTATCCTTTCCCATCTAAGCCCCGACGCGGATAAGGAATAAAATGTACAGATACTCCCTCTGACTGTAACAGGGGGATCTCTTTGTGCATTTTGCGGCAAAAAGAGCAGGAAGTATCGGTAAAGATCGTGAGTTGTGCTCTCTCTTTTCCCTGAGCCGGGTATATAAGCATGTCCTTGATAGAGTAGGTCTGTAACAACCTTTTGGTTTCTGTTGCCTGGTTTAACACGGTCAAATCTGATCCATTACTAAGATCAATCATGTGCCCGGTAAAGGCATAGCGACCGTCTTCACTCAGGTACACGTAATCATTGTTTACTTTGACTTCCCGGATGCCTTTGACAGGAGTTTTCATTGGTTTGCCGTGCGTAACTTTGGCTCCGCTCAGGTGCTGTTTTAACCAGTAAGTTCCCGGATGCTGTTTTGGAGCTTCATCTATATTGAGATGCTTTGTTGCGGATACTAGTTGTCGTGTTTTCCAGGATTGATAGATGGCATCAGTCCATTTGGATTGAAAAAAAGCAATAACAGCATCAATGTCTGTAGTACTTATCTTGTTTATAAAAGCAGGCATTTCACCTTTAGCCATACCACTACCAACCTGGATCTGTTGGCGTAGTTGATCAAGAGTATGGTGTCTGGCATAAGCAAGGCCATTAAGCGGGGGAGGCGGATACTCCCCATTCTCGTCGGTCTGGCGCCAGTCGGGTTCCCCCTCCGCATTCACACCATGACATTTAGCACATTTTTTTTGGAATAAATGTTGTCCCTGTTTTACCTGGTCGTCTGAATACCAGCGTTTTGACTGGCCAAAGACCGATGAAGTTACAATGAGGATAATAGCTGTAAAAATAAATTTACTGGTAATCATATTTCATCTTCTATCGGGTAATCACAGCTATCATATACTTATGATTAGGCTGGAGCCAGTACCATTGGAGACGAGTGTAATATCAGGTTTTCTTCTGAACTCATGTCGTGCTCTCTATGTTAGTTTAGCTATCGTAAGCCAATTTTAGTCATAACACTTTTTACATGTGCCGGGTGTAAGTTGAAGAATTTTAAGGGGTTGCTTCAACTTCAACTCCCACAACCCACAAGAGTCATTCCTTACACACTGCTACTTAGGTTTTTTAACCGCGGCTAAGTCCATTCTGGAGCCAAATATAGCTGCACTGGGAATGACCGTTATTGATATGATGAGATTTTGAGGTGATTATGAAATTCAGAGCGGCAAAAACCAACACCTTGCCTCAGAGATTCGTGGACTAATAGTCCACAGATCCTCACCCAAAAATGTTATAAGTAGTTGATTACAAGGGAAATTAAATTGTCCCGGTAGGGCTTGATCCTACGACCAATGGGCTATAAATCCACATGTTTGATTATTATTGGTGGCCATCAAATTTTGGGAAATTCAGGATTTTCTACACAGGCTTCAATAGTTGAATTATTTCTGAATCTATCCAATCCATGATAATCTTATAATTAAGCCCGTCCTTATGAGAACAAGTCATGAAATCCATTTTCGGTATTTTATTCACTTTTATTTCATTCAATGCGCTATCTGCTGACCCATACTGGAAACAAGGGGCAACCGAGGATCGACATGAAATTATTGTCTATCGCAGCGAAACCTGTGGATGCTGCAAAGGATGGATATCACACTTGAAGGATCATAATTTTGATGTTAAGGACATTAGAGTGAAATCAGTAAATTCGTATAAACAGAATTTAGGTGTCCCAAATGAAGCAGCTTCATGTCATACGGCTGTAGTGAATGGTGTTGTCATCGAGGGCCATGTCCCTGCTCAAGACATTAAAAAGTTGCTGGCTAACAAAGGTGACATTCGTTTGTTAACTGTCCCTGCTATGCCATCAGGAACACCCGGTATGGACACACCAGGCGCACCGAAAAATGACTTCAAAGTCTATGCTATAAGCAATGATAATAATGTCAGCGTTTATAAAGAATATTCAAATTATTAAGTAAACTACGGTAAAAAATTTTAATCATGCACTCGGGCCATAGACATGGATGCACCCTATCCCCGAATCATGGGATGTAATAGTCGGAACTCGTTGAAGGAAAGAGAAAAAAGAAGGTTCCATAATGGAGTTGAATTGCCAACACGGAGATATTGAATCTAGCCTCTTCTATAATATTTTTGGGATTCCACAAAGAGACCCGTGGGCTAATAGTTCACCGATCTTACCCAGAAAAAGATATAAGTTATTGATTTAAATGGTGGGCCTGGTAGGGCTTGAACCTACGACCAATGGATTGAGAATTCGATCATTGAAACGTGATAGCAGGTATCGTGCATCTGTTGAACAGGAATGTGTTTATAAATGCGTATCCATTTTACAAATTTGGTCAGCTTGCCAGGATCTACTATATATTATGAATAAAGGTGCGATCAATTCAGTTATTACTTGAAGCTACAGTGTTTTTGCCACTTACTTTAGCAGAGTTCAATGATGTAAAAGCATTTGATAAACTCTCACTGGAAGTGATATCAGTGTCAATATGGCTTAAACCAAATGAACAGGTAATCCTGGAATAGGTATCCGCTGCTATCTCAAACTTTGTATTTTCAATAGACTGTCTGAATCTTTCCAAAATAACTTCAGCTGATACTATGTCAGTTTCGGGGAGATACAGTAGAAATTTATCTCCAGAGTAACGAGCCACAGTATCAAAATTTCTAAGGGAGTTCTTTAAAAGCTCTGCCAGCTGTATTAACAGGAGATCGCCTGCAATAAGACCTTTGGTATCATTGACCTCTTTAAAATTATCAATATCAGCAATTGCTATTACAGAGGTAAAGTTGTGGCGTTTAATTCGGTTTTCTTCTTGAAGCAGTATCTGCTGGAATGAACGCTTATTTGGAAGATTGGTTAGTGAATCAATAATACCGAGTGCCTCTGTACATTCTTTAATTAATGAGGATAGGGATTTAAAAAACTTAAACTGTATTTCAGTGAATTCAGTGTAATCTGTTGCGGAAATTGACTGTTTCTTATTCAGATTTGAAACTAAATAACAGGCCTTTAAATGTAATTGTTCATGCAAAGTGTTAATTTTTTGAAATGATGAGTCATCCACAATCTCCCTGTTGGAAATGCTATCAAGCCATTGACTAAACTGGCAATGTATATGAGGTGGACTTTCAGAACAGAGTGAATCCGCACTATTATCATGACAGATAAGTGACTGATTAATTTTAGAAATCCATTGGGAGTGAGTTGTAGTAGTAAACTCTAAAGAGTCTTTTAATGACTTAAGCTCATTGATGTCTAGCTGTTGTGTTAGTTCTGAATACATAAATATTAAGATTAAATTTTTAAATTGTTTTATTTATTCTAGTATTTTTTAGGGATATTTTTATAAATATATTAAAAACAGACTTAACTGAATGAGCTCTTGATTCATGCAGATAACTTAACTCCCTTTGTTATACTCGATCACTCCAATACCCCGGTTTTCTACTATTGTGCATTACAGCTACAACAAAAATAGTTTTATTGTGAGCTCGATATATTACTGAGTAAGGGAACTTGCTAAGTAAAAACCGACGGAAATCCAGTTGAAATATTGGCCAAGTATCTGGAAGTCCAGTTATTGTCTCAAATGCAGTTTCTAGTTCATTTAAAAAGTCATCACCTAAACCGTTGGTCTGACCTTGGTACCATTTGTATGAGGCTTTAACTTCATGCTCAATATCAGGGTGAAAAATTATATTGTGCATTTAATGAGTAATTTTATTTTTGATATCACTCCAGGAAACACCCTTGATCAAACCTGATTCAAGTTCAGTAAATCGCTGTGATGCTAACTCAGCCCATGCTTGGTCTACACTATCATCATGCTTCACTTCAAGAGAAGAGATCAGGCAGTGAGCAACTAGCGCCTTTTCATCTGAGGAAAGATTCTCTATATTTTCAATTACCTGTTTGAGTGCTACTGACATTGTATAGTCTCCAATTAAACCTGCAATAATTTTAGCATGCAATAAAAGTAAATTCTTTTGTTTTGAAAATATAGGTGCTTTTGGTAGATAGATCAATGGATTATGAGCCAAACACACTCACTGAGTATACGGGTATAAGTTGAAGAACTCTAAGGGTTTTATTTATGGGTGCTTCTCTTTTCACCGAAATCCGAGCCTATACCGAACGTCACCCGGTTGATTGATCGAAAAATATTTTTGCTTCCCCCCTGTTTTGCCGAAGAGAGCCAATAATGGTAACGATTTTCACTTGACCGAACCGAATCCGAAACCGAACGAGAGCCGAAAAGATTACTGGAAACTGAGTCTTAGTGAAAATTCGATGGAGTCTCCCGCTCTGCTGCTGGAGAGGTCCAGATGTGGGTAACCATGCCGCCCCTGAAATTTTTCTGGAGGCGGCCACTCTGGGTACCTCTGGGGACAGTTATTCAATTGCGTATGCCCATCGTCAAGTGGTGGTTAAAGATATCATGTCATTTATTGATGCGAATGTCTTTAAACAGATCACTCATTGGTTATGCAAAGAGCACCGCAATAAGAACTGGTCATGGATTTCAAAGACTTATCGTCGACGGATGAAGGGACGCTTTTGTTGGGGCAAATCGTACACAAGGAAGGATGGCCGTAAAAAGTGGATAGAGCTATTTCGAATGGCGGATGTACCTGTCCGCTATCATTCGAAAATCCGTGGTAATGCAAATCCTTATGATCGTCAGTATCATGATTATTTTGCACTACGTAAGGAGACTCAGCGTAGAAAAGCGATGAAAGACCGGCTATTTCTATCCTCAGATTCTTATGGTAAGTTAACACGATGGAAATAACAATGTTACACATAAGCGGCCGGGTCGTAAGTGATCGGCTTAAGAAAGGCTTGAGCTGTATGATGGGAAACTATCACGTACAGTTCTTAGGGGGCAAAGAGCCGCGAGGCTCTTAGCTACCCGGTCCCTCTCTTGCAAATGAAGGTAATTTTTACTTTACAATTTTCAGACGGTATGCAATAGAGGAAAATGTGCCATTGTACAGCTGTACAGCCAAAAGACTCAATACGATGGTGATAGAGTGCTCGCATTCACCATGAACGTCCATATGGTATATTTCCCGAACGTGGAACGGAGGAATTCCCTTGAAAACAGTCTATTCAAGAATGTAATTTTGAACAAACACGTCGGAAATGATATATTTTCCCGTGTTTAGATTCTGTAAAATTCTGTCATTTTTGATACCGAATACCGAATACCGAATACCGGATAGTGAGCAAAACATATCAAAAGTGACATAATTTTCCACGTCCAGAGCCGGAGATATCTATCGTTTTCGATAACTCATCAGTTTTATATTTGTAAATGTATGTCATCTCGATTTCATTCTCTAAAAACATTCAATCATCTATATGAAAAAATAAATTTACTTGTTCTTTACATATATTTGTGAATTATTTGGGATGATACTATTCAAATCATTGTATATGGTCAAATGGAATAAGTTCAGTGGGACATAAATCAATAGGCTATCTTTGCAAATGAGAAATATGATGAATATATCAATAATAAAATAGAGAGGAGAGGTTTACTACGTTAATGATAAAATTTGAAAAAATTTCTGAAGAGAATTACAGTGAGTGTCTACAACTAGATCCTGGCGAAAAAGGAAGCAAATATGTCGCTCCGAATGTTAATAGTCTTGCAATCGCATATGTGTGTAAGGAGAATAATGTATGTTCTCCAATGCCTTTTGCAATCTATAATGATGACGTCATGGTAGGGTTTATTCTACTGTCTTCTCTTAAAAAAGAGCAAGAAAATGATGTAGAAGAAGATATATATGATATATGGCGATTTATGGTTGACCAGAAATATCAGGGCAAAGGTTATGGCCGTCAAGCTCTATTAAAAGCCATTGAGCTTATTAAATCATTCCCTTATGGTCCTGCCAATACATTAGTTTTATCATATTTATCAGATAATGAAGTAGGAAGTCATCTTTATGAATCTGTTGGCTTTACAGCCACAGGAGAAATTGATGATGGCGAGATTGTTATGTCATTAAATTTAACAGGATAATCTTCGGCAGTGGTCGAGGTTCTTCATCACCACACAATGAAGAACATATTCGTTGGAAGCATAACATGCCGGAATCGTCCTCGCATTCAGACATCTCATGTGGTCAAGATGAGAAGCCAATAGTCTTGATGTTCGACATATCACGCGAGAGGTACAACAGGCAGAAAACGTGCTCGAAAAAATTCAAGACATCCTTGACAGATATTCAACGTCCGGCTACAGAGGAAAGATGATGTCTCAATAGCAAGAAAGGCGTATTTCCTTGGATAGCGGGCATACCTTGAGCTTACGCTCAAGAAATCGTGTGGTGCTTTCCAGCACACGTTCACCCGCACGTTTTGACTTGACGAAGATCGCCACATCATCAGCGTAACGGATGAATTTATGTCCTCTTGATTCCAGCTCCTTATCAAGAAC
>JABHSO010000022.1 GCA_018669845.1 Gammaproteobacteria bacterium
CCCTGGGTTTTAATTCAGCAAGCCGATTAGAGAGGTGGTGCACGCGGCGCACCCTACCCGACTATAAGCACAAAGTACAACCAACTGTAGGGTGCGCCATGCGCACCAAAATCTATAACTGTTCCAGAATATTCACCAGCGCATACCCGTCAAGCACACTTAAATTATGGGAAAAGCCCTGAATTGTTCTTGTTGAGTTCTTGCCAATCGCCTGCACATTACCCATATCCTGACTAAATCCCGGAACAATGGGGTCACCAAGCACACCATTAACCGAAGACCTCACAATCGAGTAATACTTAATGGGAGGATGCTGACGGGTATTTAACCAGTGCAGTAATTTACCGGGCACGGCTGGAACAATATCATGCAATAAACCTCTGGAACGCAGCAGCATGTCATAGTCGTTACCCGCAAAAAACTCCTTAATCTTATTAATAGGAAAAGGATCATCAATTTCATCAAGACCACGGTAAGCCAGTACCGTTCCTAAATGAGGGCTGGCAATGGTAATCAGGGCTTTAACATTAGGCGCACCACTGCGAACCATCGATAATCTGGCGACAACACCACCCAGGGAATGTCCGGCAATAATAATTTTTTCTGATGGGTAACGATCATTAACCCAGCGCAAGGCCGTGGTAAACACATTAGCCTGACCGCTTAAGGGAGCTTCTGAATTTAACTGCAAGTTAATCACTTTGTTTTCAGCATCCTGCCATTTAGTTGGAAGTGGAACCAGTCCCTGAGGTGCTCCAACCAAAATACCAGCCCTTTTCCAGCCAAACTGCTGTAATACCGGTGATACACCAGAATTCTCCCAGGAAAACACACTCCCCTGATAACCGTGTACCAGAATCAGTACATCTGCTCTGACATTGCTGGAAATCGACAACAACATCAAAAATAGAATACTGCCGAGTTTTTTTAAAATCATCATGATAAATACTCCCGCTCCGCTAGTAATTTGCTTTGACCTGTTACATTATGCATTTTTTCTTCATGAATATTAGCTTTTTCTTATAGATAGATGACTAAAATCAATCCTTTTATATATGATATTGACCTGGAAGACTTTGATGAACAGGTGTTGCAGGCTTCATTTAAAACCCCGGTTCTGGTCGATTTCTGGGCAGACTGGTGTAGTCCCTGTATAGCCATTGCTCCTGTTTTAAGCCGTGTCATAGAATCCTTCGAAGGCCAGGTATTACTGGCCAAACTTGAAGTCGATGAAGGTCATAATATGAAACTCGCTGGAAAATACCTGGTCAGGGGATTCCCTACAATTATTCTATTTAAAGATGGCGAAGAGCAGGATCGATTCAGTAGTGCGCGCCCGGCTCAATTCATCGAACACTTTATTCAACAACAACTCTAAAGCTTTCAGCTATACTCCACAAAATACTAAAAATATCATCGCTGTGACTGACTTCGACTTCCCTAAAAAAATAGACCGTTTCATCATTAAAGACATCCTTGGAAAAGGTGCTCAGGGTGTTGTTTACCTGGCTACCGACCCCAGCCTGGATCGTCAGGTCGCCATTAAATCGGTCACTTTACGCACCCGTTTATCTCAACAGGATAATATCGAGAATTTACTGCAGGAAGCTCGCACCGTCAGCCAGTTACAGCACCCCAATATAGTCACTATCTATGATGTCGGTAATGATCCATTGGAACCCTATCTGGTACTAGAATATGTAAAAGGCGAAACTCTTTATACGCAACTAAAAAATCAGATTCCTCTACAGCAATCCTTCAATATCATTCGAGATGTATTATCCGGGGTAACAGCAGCACATAACGAGGGCATTATTCACTGCGATCTGAAACCCGCCAACATCATGATCACCAAAAAGGGGCAGGCCAAAGTAGCCGACTTTGGATTAGCACTACTAGCCGATACCCAGCATGAGGGAAATGACTCACTGGCTGGAACACCTCAATACATGGCGCCTGAATATATAGAAACTCATAAACATCAAACTGTATCTGACGTATTTTCACTGGGCCTCATTTTTTATGAGTTACTGACCGGGCAAAAAGCAGTTGATGGCGATGATGTTTACCAGATACTAAATGCCATTGCCAATACCCCTATTCCAGAGCCA
Organism: Gammaproteobacteria bacterium; assembly: GCA_018669845.1. Taxonomy (GTDB): domain Bacteria; phylum Pseudomonadota; class Gammaproteobacteria; genus JACNJF01. The sequence goes on from JABHSO010000022.1 coordinate 2,112, forward strand.
TCCAGCAAAAATTCTAATGTCGATGAAAACATGGATGCGTTTATCATGAAGGCACTGGAGAAGAACCCGGAAAACAGATACAAAACAGCCGGAGAAATGTTAAGTGCATTTGAAGACAACCTAGCGCTAAAGGATGCAATGAATCATAGCGACACATCAGATTCTACTGTTCAGTTTCTGTTACGACGCATGAGTCACAAAAAAGACTTTCCAGCTTTTTCCCGCACCATCAGTATCTTAAATAAAGCATCCAACAGCGAGACAGAAAGTCTGTCTACTGTTTCAAATGCCATCTTGAAAGACATATCACTTACGAATAAAGTTCTGCGCATTGTTAATTCAGCCTATTACAGCCGTGGTGGTGGAAAAATAAGCACCATTTCGCGAGCAGTTGTCATGCTCGGCATTAACCCGGTTAAAAGTCTGGCCGTTTCTTTGATGTTGTTTGAACACCTGCAAAATAAAATGCAGGCCAATCAACTAATGGAAGATGCAGTTACCTCTTTATTCAGTGCCATCATGGCCAATGACCTGGCACATTCAAACAAGGTTAAAGAACACGAAGAAGCTTTTTTATGCGCGCTGCTTCAACAACTGGGAAAACTACTAGTACGTTTTTACCTACACGAAGAAAGCCAGGCAATTGATAAACAGGTTGAACAAAACAATCAGGAAGAAAATACTGCCGCACTCAAGGTATTAGGCACCAGTTATCATGCACTCGGCATGGCCGTCGCCAGAGAATGGGGGTTTCCAGAACAAATTATTAACAGCATGAAACCCGTTGAAGAAAGCGACCCGCTACTGAAGAAGAAACCTGAAAAATCAGTTGACAAACTACGTGTCATAGCTAATTTCAGCAATAACTTAAGCCATGTATTAAAACAACCCAAGGAACAACAGGATAAAGCTATAGAATCAATTTCTAAACAATACAACGAGGCACTGTCCATTGATGACAAAAAAATAACTAAACTTATCGAAACATCACAAAAAGAACTCACCAGCTTTGCCAAACTGATTAACTTCAATCTCAATAAAAGTAAATTTTATCAACAACTCACATCTGATACTGATGATAAATCTGTTTCAGAAAACGGGCAGGCAAAAAGTGACTTTAATAACAATGGCAACATGCAAGTGCTTGAGGAAGACACTTCACTGGAAACCATTCAAAGTTCAGAAAAAGCCCTTACAGATGGCATTCAGGATATAACCAACACCTTAACCGGTGACAATGTCAGCATTAATCAGATCATGCAAATGATTCTGGAAACTATTTACCGTGCACTGTCAGGATCCCGTGTTCTACTGGGTCTTCGAGATAAAGCCTCTAACAGCATCAAAGGCAAGTTTGGTTATGGCGAAGACATCGAAGAGTTAATACAGAGCTTTCGTATTCCACTTGCCTATGAGGCGGATGTTTTTCACATCGCATTCAAAAATAACGTTGATATTAAAATTGAAGATACACAGGACAGTAAAATAAAAAGTAAGATACCGGGCTGGTATCACCAGAAAATCGGTGCGAAATCATTTGTGCTTTTTCCGATTGTGATTAAACACAGCCCAATTGCCATGATCTATATCGACAGCACCCAGGCAAAAAGTATCTCAATATCTGACAGCCAGCTGAGTCTGCTAAAAACCCTGCGTAACCAGGCTATATTGGCTATAAAAAGCATCTAGCTTTAGCTCTTCTAAAACTGCTAAAGCAAAATATAGTGCTCACCCTAACAGACCGGTAACCAAACCCTCTTAAACTTGAAAATATTATTCAAGCATTAGCAATACTAATACTAATGCTTATAACTTTGTTGTAAGGGCATAATTCTTTTCATTAATGAGAAGGGTGACAATTTACACATATAAATTTTTCATAAAAGGCCATCACTGATGACTTAAAGCTATTTTTTGCCGAAAGGTACAGCTCTAACATATATGCAGCACGTAAAACTTCTGCTTTGTGTAAATAGTAATTAACATCTACCTCACCATTAGCATCCAGTTTGTATTCCACTTCAGATCTTTCTACATCTTTTGTCATCATTTTTCTCTCTAGTAATATATATCGAACAACAGGATAGTAGAAGTGAATTACAGTTTGCACAAACGATAAATTTTCAGCACAATGATGAAAATAATTCATCATTGGAAATATCATTAGACGCTTACCCCCTCTTAATTCATTGAAAGTTTTTGAATCGGCCGCAAATAATGAAAGTTTTGCATCAGCAGCACAGGAACTATACCTTACAGCCTCTGCAGTCAGCCATCAGATAAAAATTCTTGAATCACATCTGGGAGTTAAACTTTTCACAAGAAAAAAACGCAAAGTTGAATTAACTCCAATAGGTGAAAAATACTTAACATCAATTAAACAGGCATTTAACGAAATCGAGGTCGCCACACAGCGAATAGAAAACAGCTCTGGAACCGACATTGTGACCATCAGTGTCGCACCTAACTTTCTTGTTCGCTGGCTAATGCCCAGGATGAAAAGTTTTCAGCGACAATACCCTGATGTAGAGCTACAGATTAGCGCATCGACAGGACTGATCGACTTCAGCAAAACCAATGTTGATATGGCAATCTACTTCGGTCATGGTGACTGGCATGACATTACAGTGCATTTTTTAAATCATGTTTATCTGGTTCCAGTCTGCAGCCCCAGGCTACTGGACAGTGAACATCCACTAAATGAACCCAAAGATTTAAAACAACATACACTTATTCATGTCACCAAACGCCTACATGAATGGCCAGAATGGTTAGAAATTGCAAGCATAAAAAACAAACGATTTGGAGGTAATTTACGCTTATCCAGTAGCCAGTTAGCAACAGCTGCTGCTCAGGAAGGATTAGGGGTAGCTCTGGGGGATAGCACCCTGTCATCTAGAGAAATCGCACAGGGTAAACTCATCATGCCATTTGATATTCAACTCGACACACATAAATCTTTTTATCTTGTTTACCAGAAAGACAGACCTGTAAGCTACGGGATGCAAGCATTTAAAGACTGGGTTATCGAAGAAATGCAACTTAAAACATCCAAAGATGCCTACGATTACTCAATCAATAAAAACGAAACTCCTAACCCTGCTGCATCATCGGTTTAAAAAATCCGGTCGCAAACTTAACAGCATCGGGCAAAGTAAAAATTTCACGGTTTTCGGCATCTGCATTTAACCATGCCATTGCCGTCTCCTTATCTTTAAGGAATAACATTTCGGTACACAGGCTATCTGCACAACTGCAACATGAACTAGCAGCCATCCAGTTCATACCAAAATGAACCTCAGCAACATCTTCTATATTTTCGATAGTCTGATTATTCAGTTCGATACGAATCGGTTTAGCAGTCACTTCACATTCCGAAGAAATCACACTTGAACATTCAAACATTGAACCAGGAGCCAATGCATCCATGGCACACATCGCATGAACCTCAAAACCATTTAGCTGAATACGATGCACCCGCTTTTCCATTGTGAATGGATAACAGCCCTTCACTTCTCCAGTATCATCCAGCGTTAACATATCCTGCTTCCCCAGATCCGCAACAATCTCCCTGGCGTCACTATGAATACTTTCCAGCTCACTGAGCCTGGCTGCCCGCCCCTTCTCAAAAAAACTGTTTACAACAGCAAGATAAATTGTAGCCGAGTCGACATTCATATCATCCAGTCTATCTTTAATCGGTAAGATATTTTTTAGTCGTGTTATTGCTGTCTCAACCTTCATGACGAGTATCCGTTTAGATAAAACCAACAGCCTACAATTCTAATACAGAAATTAAAATAACTAAGGTTAATTTAAACTAAAGCAGAAGCAACTTAATGGACTAAAAGTCGCCCCCCCTAAGAAACATACCTTGTAGGGTGCGCCGCGCGCACCATTGATATTGATACTGAAATTCTATGGTGCGCGCGGCGCACCCTACCGGCAACTCCAATCATAATGGCACACATTTCTAAGTTAACCGGTCCAGAATTTTTTAAATGCAAGAACCTGCTGAAAAGGAAGAATCACCTGTTTATCTTAACGCTTTTTTCTCTTTGCACTTGTTTTGTCTTAATTTGATACCAAATATTGTCTACATTGTGTTTTATAGTACTGCCATCTTAACTTTTAATTAATTTACTGATTTTGTATACACTATTAAAAAACCGTCTCTCGCAGCTTGCCGATTCAGACTTTGAAGAAACTTTATCAACGTCTCAAATTGGACTGGAAAAAGAAAGCTTGCGCGTATCTCCGGAAGGCAGTATTTCTCAAATGCCACACCCGCAGGCATGGGGGGCAGCACTTACTCATCCATACATAACAACCGATTTTTCCGAAGCTCTTGCCGAACTGATCACTCCACCCTGTGATTCAGTGACCGAAGTTATCCAGTACCTCGATGATATTCAGAACTTTGTCTACAGAAATTTAGATAATGAAATTTTGTGGGCAACCAGTATGCCCTGTGTAGTTGAGGGAGAAACAGGTATCCCATTAGCTAAGTATGGTAGTTCCAACGCTGCGCAGATGAAAACGGCCTATCGTCGTGGATTAGGTTTACGTTACGGCCGCTCAATGCAGGTTATTGCAGGTGTCCATTTTAACTATTCATTTTCTGAAGCATTCTGGAAGCAATATCAAGTCCTAAGCAATAACTCCGATGACCTGCAGAATTTTATCTCCGATCAATACATGGGGGTTGTGCGTAATTTGTTGAGATATGGCTGGATAGTTCCCTATTTTTTTGGTGCATCCCCGGCAGTTTGTAAATCTTTCCTTAAAGGAAAGAAAACCCTGTTACAGGAATTTAACAGCAATACTTATTACGAGCCTTACGCGACATCATTACGCCAGGGTGATATTGGATATCAAAATAATAAAGAAGAATTAACGGGCATAAAAGCCAATTATGACTCTCTGGAGACTTACATAAACAGTATGCAGTGTGCAATTAACACAGCGTATTCCGGTTACCAAGAGCTGGGCGTTAAAGTCAACGGTGTTTATCAACAGCTCAATGCGAATATTCTGCAGATAGAAAATGAATACTACAGCTCAGTCAGGCCCAAGCAAATTTTGCAAGGTGATGAAAAACCATCCATTGCGTTAAAGAAAAGAGGCATTGCTTATGTCGAGTTACGCTCTCTGGATATAAATGCTTTTGACCCACATGGTATTAATTCCGATCAACTCTACTTTCTCGAATCCTTCATGCTTTTCTGTTTACTTCAGGAAAGCCCTGCTTTAACCCCAAAAGAAGTTATAGCTATCGATGAAAATTTGTTACTGGTCGCCCATAAAGGACGACAGCCAGGGTTAGAGCTAAGTCGTGGTGATGAAAAAATCACTCTACAGGACTGGGCCAGCGAGTTATGTCACAACATGAAACCCATTGCATGCCTGCTAGATAGAGCCAATTACTGTGAAAATTACTTTTCCAGTGTAAGATCACAAATTGCAGCAGTTTATGACCCCGATTTAACACCTTCAGCTAGAATGCTGGCAGAAATGAAAGAACAGGGAGAAGGTTTCTATCATCATGCAAAACGCATGTCAGAACACCATTATCAGTATTACAAAAATCATGCTCTGTCCGATGAGAAAACTGAGTTTTTCAAAAAATTAGCCAGTGATTCATTGGACAAACAACAGCAAATCGAAAATGATGATGATATTAGCTTTGACCAGTATCTAGAAAATTACTTTAATCAGAGTCTAAAATAACCTCGATATTTACTTGTTGAATGCCCCTCATTCAATCTCTCAAATTTTAGAATCCCCCATACAAAATTAGACATAACAGACTTTAATTGAGTCATATCACACAGTTAAAGTTTTAAACCTGTTCCAATGGTAATCTACCGACCATAATCTTGAGATAAGTCAATGAACCTCACCTTGTAATTTCAGTATCATAAAACGCTAATATACTAAAGCGTTCACAATAAATGATTCCTGCAATGCGCAAGTCTGCGCTCGTTTTACTATTTTTCATAACCGGACTCCTGTTAATTTTATTAACGGTTATAGATGCCAGTACCCGGCAGAGTTTAGCGGCGGAATCCATGAATAGTCGTGCTATGCTGGTGAGCGAATTAGGGCTTTCTGATCTTGCACTTTCTACAGAAGCTCGATATACACGACACCTGACTCTGGCAGACCGGCATTCCGCTTTCCAGGATCACCCTACATCTTTTGATCATTTTCCATCCGGCTCAATTTTTCTACCACCTTCACAGCTGACCCATGATTGATTTTTTCCGCAAACAGGCTTACCTGATTGATTTCACCCTGTCTTCTCTGTTGCGACGCAAAGGCAAGAATTTCGGCCTTCTGCTGGTCTACACCCTGATCGTATTCATGCTGGCGTCTGTCATGCTGTTTACCCATTCTTTAAGAAAAGAAGCCGGAATTATCCTGCAACAGTCTCCAGAAATTATTGTTCAACGCCTTGTAGCGGGGCGGCATGCACTTATTCCCTCAGACTATATTGAGAAAATGGGTCGATTACGCGGTGTGACCAGCAAAAAACCACGGCTATGGGGTTACTTCTACAACCCTGTTGTAAAGGCAAACTATACCGTTATGGCTCCAGATCATCTGGAACTGAGCACCATGGAAGTCATCATTGGGGCCGGCATTGCACGCACCATTGGTTTAGGTATCGGCGATTACTTTACACTGCGCGCCCAAAATGACACTTTCTCATTTGAGGTTAAAGACATACTTGATAAGGATTCAGAACTGGTCACTACCGACCTGGTGTTGATTTCACAGAAAGCATTTCGCATTATCACTGGAATCCCGGAAGGACAGTTCACCGATATTGTGCTATCGGTACGTAACCCACGTGAAGTGCGCAAAGTGGCTGAAAAACTGGTACAAAAACTACCTGATATCCGGCCTGTTTTACGTGAAGAGATTTTACGCACCTATGACAGTATTTTCTCCTGGCGACAGGGAATCGTATTTGTTCTACTAATCGGAGCCCTGCTGGCTTTTGTTATTTTTGCCTGGGATAAAGCCTCCGGCCTAAGCGCTGAAGAAAAGCGTGAAATTGGTATCCTAAAAGCTGTTGGCTGGGAATCCGGTGACATATTGCACATGAAATTCTGGGAGGGCGTGATCATTTCTCTGAGTGCTTTTATATTGGGTTACCTGGCAGCTTATCTACATGTCTTTTACAGCTCGGCAGTATTGTTTGAATCGGTATTAAAAGGCTGGGCTACGCTCTATCCGCAATTTCGACTGGTACCTTTTATCGATGGTTTACAGATAGCCACACTCTTTTTCTTCACCATTTTTCCCTATGTGGTGGCAACCATCATTCCAATATGGAAAGCATCGGTCACTGATCCCGATGCCATCATGCGTTAATTATCATGCTCATCTCATTAACCGATATCAACAAAGTTTTTAATCAGGGAAAACACAATGAATACCATGCTATTCGTGATATATCACTGCAAATTGAAGCGGGCAAAGTCACCTGCCTGAAAGGTTCTAGTGGCTCGGGTAAAACCACTTTGCTCTCCATGATAGGTTGTTTGTCACGACCTACATCTGGACGCATAACACTTAACGATGAAATACTCTCTGGCTTGCCTGAACGTTTTCTAACCGATATCAGACGCCATACCTTTGGTTTTGTTTTTCAGAAATTTAATTTAATTCAAGGCTTAAGTGTGCTGGAAAATGTCATGTTACCGGCATACCCTCTGGGCCTGAATCATAAGGAACTGAAAGCATCAGCCCAGAAATTAATCTCTCATTTCAACCTGGATCGAGTGATGAATAATCCTGTTGAATGGTTATCGGGTGGTGAATCTCAACGCGTTGCCATTTGTAGAGCACTCATCAACGAACCACAGATTTTAATCGCAGATGAGCCAACAGCCAACCTTGACAGCTGGTTGTCACAGGAATTTATGGGCTTAATTGATGAGTTACGCCAATCTGGTAAAACCATTTTGATCACCAGCCATGATCCAGCCGTCTTTGATTCCTCTGTAGTAAACAGAGTTATTGAAATGCAAGACGGGCAAATTTTGCAGAGCTAATCATGTTTCTTAGCCCCGCCATTCTTGCATTAATCATGGTTTCAGCTGTCATCAGTCTGATGCTAGTACTAGCCGGTGGGTTTTCAATTCAGCTATTACGTCTTTGGGATATTAACAGTGGCAGCGAACTACAGCTAAATCTCGAAAGGCGCACCTATTTAATATCCACACTGCTGGCCTGGGCATTCGCTTCTGAACTGGTTTCATTAATGCTGTTTATTTACAACGCAGAATCGATGTCGGGGCAGTTTGTAGGAGCCATGTGTGCTACCGGCGTATTAAATGTTAACGAATGGGGCTGGCCTACCCTGTTCCTGAAAATTGCCATCTTCTTTAGCGGCACCATCTGGCTCGCATTAAACTATCTGGACAATAAAGGCTTCGACTATCCACTGGTCAGGATTAAGTACTTCCTATTACTGCTAATTATCCCCATGGTCTTTACAGAGTTTTATACTCAAACCCGATACTTCCTGGAAATGGATCCGGATGTCATCACATCCTGCTGTGGTTCTCTTTTTTCTGTTGAAGCAAAAGGAGTAGCTGCAGAAGTATCCAGTCTGTCACCCAGAGATGCACTTATTGCAATGTATGGCACGGGTCTTTTGACCATCTTAACAGGTACCTGGTACCTGTTTAAAAAAACAGCAGGACTGTTATTTTCACTTTCTGGTATTGCAGCTTTCATCGCAGCTCTGATGTCAATCATCTCCTATATTTCACTCTACATTTACGAGCACCCGCATCATCACTGTCCTTTTTGCATTTTAAAATCCGGGCATGATTACGCTGGGTACTCACTTTATATCCCATTATTCTTAGCGACTGCACTGGCACTGGCTGCAGGTTCAATATCACTGTGGAGAAAAATTCCAAGCCTTAATGATTCCGTTGAAATATATGCACCTAAACTGGTTTATGCGGCCCTCATCTTTTTCAATCTCTTTTACGCATTAGCCACCTGGTGGGTCTGGCAGTCAAACCTGACTATGGAATCGATATGGCAATAAATTTTCATAGTCGAAGAGTTCTGTTGCCTGGTTTTTTCATATTGATGGCTGTATCAGTTCTGGTCGGTTGCAGTACCGATATTCCTGCACTTGCCAAAAACAAAGCAACGCCCGAATTCAACTTAAAAAACCTGCAAGGTCAAACTATAGAGTTCCCAAAACAGTTTGATAACCAGGTAGTCATCATCAGTTTCTGGGCTGACTGGTGTCCCAGCTGTTACCGGGAAATGAGTGATTTAGAAAATATTTTTCAACAATATAAAAATCAGGGGCTCAGCATATTAGCCATAAACATCGAACAGGATAGAAAGACCGCCATCGCCTTTATGGGTAATCTTAAACTTTCTTATGAAACACTGTTCGACAGTAATGGGGACACAGCTAGAAATTATTCCGTTTCAGCATTGCCAGCAGCATTCATTATTAATAAAGACGGAACTTTACATACTCGGGTGTTAGGTGAGACACCCCCCGAAGTTTTTCAAAAAATTCTGGGGAAATTACTATGAGCCCGTTTATTAATTTATGGCCAACCAGCTACTCTCTAATCCAATTTTCAACGGGGAATCATTCAATAAATTCCCTATCTATAATTTACCAACCTTGATAAAGGAGAAATCTCTTATGAGTAAAGACCAAAGCATTAACCGTAGAACAATGATGAAAGCCCTGGCAGCTGTAGGCCTTGGTGGATTCACCGGAGCATCGATGGCTTCCAGCATCGGCGCAATGATCCCGGGTAAAGGATGGGTTAAATCATCCGGTCAAAAGTGTGAGGGTGATAGTACACCTTTGCAGTTTATTCCAAAAACTGCCCCGGATGATAATCCGTTAGAAAATGAACTCAGCAAATACCCAAAATGCCCATATTGCGGTATGAGCCGTACTAAATGGCACCACAGTCGTCATCTGGTTCAATACGATGATGGGCTTGTCGACGGTACCTGTTCAATTCACTGCCTGTCCATCAGCCTGTCTTTGAATATTGACCGTGGACCTAAAGCAATCTATGCGGCAGATTTTGGATCAAATGCTAAGATCAAGCCATTGATTAAAGTCGATACAGCCAGCTATCTGATTGGTTCAAAACTAAAAGGAACCATGAGCAAGCAAAGCAGAATGGCATTCTCAAATTTTGACCTGGCCAAAGCTGAACAGGCCAAAAGTGGTGGAGAGATGGGTGACTTTGATGACGCCCTGAGAGAAGCCTATCTTGGCATGGCAAGCAATACCACGATGATCAGAAAACGTCGTGCCGAGCGCCGTAAAAAGATGATGAAAATGAAGATGAAGATGAAAAATAAAGGGTAAAAGTTAGCAGTTAGCAGTTAGCAGTTAGCAGTTGGCAGTTGGCAGTTGGCAGTTGGCGCAGTAGAGTAAATTACTTTTTCTGTGTCAACTGCCCTTAAATTTTAAACCGGAAAAAACATGTTAAAACGTATCAAAATAGTTCAGCTGGTTATTACACTTAGCTTTATATTCTCCCTACCTGCACATTCAGAAGTGGTGGATCTTACAAAGCCAGGCGTTAAAGATACCTGTCCTGTTTGCGGTATGTTTGTAGCTAAATACCCCGAGTGGGTTGCAACCGTAGTTTACAAAAGCAAACACGCCCACCACTTTGATGGCGCTAAAGACCTTTTTAAATATCTTCAGGATTTACCTAAATGGGCACCCGGGCATGAGCTAAAAAATATTGTTTCAATAGGTGTAACCGAGTACTACAGTTTAAGTTTGATTGACGCCCGAAAAGCTTATTATGTTATTGGTTCAGACGTTTTAGGCCCCATGGGTCATGAGTTAATTCCATTAGAAACAATGGAAGATGCTAAAGAATTCATGGCAGACCATAAAGGAACGAAAATTCTTCAGTTTGATCAGGTAGACACTCAACTTCCCGTAAAACTGGATAATGGAATATTTGAGTAGATTTATTCAAATAATATGGATAGAAATAGCGACTAGAAAAATGGCTCGTCATCTATTTCCAGATCAATCATACCAAGTGACTCCATAACATCTAACCACTGTTCATCGGCCAGTCGACAGGCAATATCAATCTGCTCCAGTGTGCAGCCCGTTTGCTGCCAGTTAGCAATTGTAATAATGGTTTTTTGCATTTCATCTTCATCTTCCAATAAGTCGAGTTTACTTAGATTATTGGCTAAATAAACCATACTGGTATCAACAGCAAAAGGCCCGACATGATCAATTTCATGATGTTTCACGACGCACTGGGTGATAAGACTGGGAATACCCCATTTTCTCATCAATGCTTCTCCAACATCAATATGTGTCACACCTAGTTTTTCCTCTTCAGCCTGGATAATATTTAGACCATTAATTTCGACTAGCTCATCTATTTCTGGCAATAAATCGGGGACTTCTTTAGCTAGAACCAGACGACCAATATCGTGTAAAAGCCCGGCTGTGAAAAATGCCTCATGATCTATAATTTGTGCATTTTGCATGGCGAGGTGCCTTGCAATAATTGCTGTTTTAATACTGTGCTGCCAGAAATCCCTCATGGAGAAATTAACACTATTAATCTCAGTAAAAACACCCGATAGCACAGACCCCATTAATATTTGTTTTATTTGCTGACGACCCAGCAACGAAATAGCCTGTGAGATTGAAAATATTTCATTGGGTAAACCATAGTAGGCACTATTGATCATTTTCAGCACTCTACCTGTCAGAGAAGGGTCTGTCTGGACTGCCTCTCCAATTTGCTGAGCATCAGAATTTTCAGTTTCTAGAAGCTCAGATACCCTGACATAAATTTCAGGCAGTGACGGGAGTTCATTTGAGTGTTCTAACAGGGTTTCAAGTTTATGCATTTGATAAATGACTTGATTAAGAAACAATGATTATAGCAGTGGTTTGCCCGATGTTCTGCTTCATGTAAATAGTTTTAAATTTTTCACCTGAGAAGTATACCAATGCTTAGTATTTGTAGGGTGCGCCGTGCGCACCATTTTTATTGTACTGGAATTTAATGGTGCGCACGGCACACCCTACAAGTGTCATATGACCAATAAAAGAGCGAAATTACAGGGAGCGTAATACGCAGGAATTCAGAGCATATAAAATCAAAGACTTTCGTCATGTGCTATAAGTATATTACGATAACGAAAATAATATAAAACTCTACAGAGTTGATACACCTCTTTTTATCATGGAGCAATCAATCCAACAGGTTTTAGCCAAATATAATAAGCCATTGTTTGCGTTTTCAAACTATCAACAAAACAACTGGTTACAACTTATTTTAATGTTTAGGGAAATAGCAATGCGCTTTAAAAAAGTATTTCTGGGATTTTTTATACTCGGGCTGGCAGCCACAAGTCCATTAGCTCAAGCTAAAGATGTAGCCAGCAGAAGTATCGATGATATTCGCGCCTGTATGCGCGTCAATGTATACGATAGAGGTTCACTTCGCGATTTTCAGATAAAGGCAGTGGACCAGGAAGGCAAATCCAACACAGTAAAGGTCAAGGTTTTCTGGAAACCGGCCAAAAGCAGCAAGGACGTTCGCATCACTCTTCAGGTAATCAAGCCTGAAACTCTCGCAGGTACCGCATACCTTCTCACCAGAAGTAAAGATGAGGAACAGCTATACCTTTACCTTTCTGCTATCAGACGCGTTAAGTCAGTGATTGGCAGTGAGATGACTCAGAAACTCTTTGGCAGTGATTTTACCTTTGCAGATATTAAACAGGTGCAGGGGCTGATACTGGATGGCAATGTGCAACGTGTAGCCGACCAACAGATTTCCGGGCGACCTGTTTATGTCCTGGAAACACAAACAGACAAGGAACAGACTGGGTACCGTATGGTGCGAAGTTATGTTGACCATGAAAGCTGCGTACTGTTCAAATCAGAATTATTTTCTGAAGGCGAAACGCCTCACAAAACCATGGAAGCCGATGTATCCACCCTGCTGGAAGTCGATCCCTGGTGGCTCATCCTGTCTTATCGTATGACCGATCATCTCACAGGAACACATACCGATCTTGCATTAAGCGAGTTCTACATTCATGAACGCTTACCAGAATCACTGTTTACACCTGATGGATTTTATAAAAACCGGGAATAGGGTTGTAACCGGCCAGTCGCTATGCCAAACCGTTTTCATCAATGGATTGCGGTACACTCGGCCTGGCTTCTGGCTATAACAGCTACATTTACGCTGCTTGCCCTGATTCAACTCATTGATTTTCAAAATGGCAGCCTACGCCTCTCAATTGACCCCTCACTGGACGCTGTTTCCACCCAGTCGCAGGCGGATCGTGACTATGAAGATTTAATCAGACTAAGATTTGGAAACCGTGAGCCGATCATGGTTGTTCTACAGACTAATGATATCTACACGCTTGAAAGCCTGACCCAACTGGATCGACTGTCTAGAGCACTGGCAGCACTGGATGGAGTCGAATCGGTCAGTTCATTAACATCCACAACTATCCCCCGACTTGAAAACGGAAATTTATACTATTCCAGGGTGACACCTGAATCACTACTAAATCCAGAATTACCCGAGCAGCTACGCAAGTCCACTGAAAATAATCCACTTATAACCGGTCAACTGGTTTCAAGAGATGGCAAAAGTAGCGTAATCCTCGTGCACCCTCAGCCGATGAGTGAACTTCAAATATTACAAAGCCGACTGGCAGAGAGAATTCTACACACTGCTGATAAAGAGAAAATAAATGGGGGTAATGTACTGGTAACCGGATCTCCAGTTATCCGCAGTGAAATCAGCGACTCTGTAGCTCGTCAGCTAAGCAGTGTTGTGCCTGCCATTATCCTGGTCATTACTGCATTGCTAGCCCTTGCTTTTCGCACAATCAGAGGGGTGCTACTACCACTGGCAACCATTACCATCGCACTCATCTGGATTCTTGCAACACTTAGTTTTCTGGGTCGCCCAATCAACCTCATCACCGCCCTTGTCCCCCCATTTATAATTACCATGGGTCTTGCATACTGCGCACATGTTCTGACTGAATATGAACATTTAATCCGCACAAATACACATATAAACCCGATAGACCGAATCATTGATCTACTGCGGGAGGTGTCTGTTCCTGCCATGGTAACAGGCCTGACCACAATAGCCGGACTGCTCGCCCTGTTGCTGAATGAACAGCAGTCAATGATCGAATTCGCCTGGGCTTCAGCGCTTGGCACCGCTTACCTGATGATTCTCATACAGACATTTGTACCTGCTGTGTTGCGGTTTATAAAACCGACCAGTAAGGAAAATGCCCTTCCTGCCAGCACCCTTTTTGAAGAAACGGGAAACAGGCTTAGCCGTTATGACCAGAAGAGACGACCATTCATCCTGTGGATAGCAACGGGATCTTTTATCCTGTCATTGATACTGGCATCCAATATTGAAATTGGTGATGTATTTGTCGGACTGTTTCCAGCAGATTCTCGAGTACGAATCGACTATGAGGCCGCCAATCTTGCCATGGGAGGAGTCAACCCAATCGACATATCCATCGAGGGAAGCTCATCTGATGTTTTCACCGACCCAAAAATTCTGCGTGAACTGGATATCCTGCAGAACTGGCTTTTGCTTCAGCCAGAAGTCGGGGCAGTCAATGGTGTGACAGATCACGTCAAAATGCTAAACCGATATCTTGCCGATGACCCGGAAGGAGGGATACCAGAATCACGTGATGCTATCAGGCAAATGCTGTTCGTTGGTGAAGGTAAGTTACTCAGAGGTGTCATCAATATCGACAGATCTGCCACTCTTATTCACATTCGCCTTACAGTCGATGACACCAGCAAAATTGGTAAGTTTATTGACCGCTTGAACACTCAGCTCAACCAGTTGCCAACAGGCCTGAGCACACGGTTGACCGGTGGTGCCGTGGTAATGACCGAATCGGTTCGACAGGCTACAACAGGACAGCTCATGAGTGTCGGGCTGGCACTGGTGCTAATCTACCTATGTTTATCAATACAGTTTATGTCCCTCAAGGTCGGCCTACTGGCTACCCTGCCCACGGCCTTACAGACCGCTATATATTTTGGCATTCTAGGCCTGCTGGGTGTACGCCTTAATCCAACTTCAGTGCTTGTTGAATGTCTGGTACTGGGATTAGCAATTGACGATACAATTCATTACCTGGCACGATTTGCCAGTGCCGCAAAACGATCGGGCTCAGAAGTCGTTGCCGCAAAAAAAGCCCTACATGCAGTATTGCGCCCGGTAACACTTACCAAAGCTATTTTAGCACTGGGCTTCCTGACCCTGGTCACAGGCGACCTGAACAGTCAGGCCCTTTTTGGATGGCTAGCGGCTTTGACCCTTTTTTTCACATGGATTGTCGATATTTTTGTAACCCCGGCTTTCATGAGTGGAATACGAATAGTCAGTCTGTGGGATACTCTTCGACTAAATCTGGGAGACCGCATACAGGAAACCATCCCACTCTTTAAGGGGCTAACTCAGCGACAGGCCCGTATCTTTGCTCTCATGTCCAACCTGCATACCATCCCTGCAAACACACGGCTGATAACAGAAGGAGATGGCGCAGGAAGTATTTATGTAGTTATTGATGGTGAACTCAGTGTTTATATCGGCAATGGAGAAGACAAAATTAAACTCGCCGAAATGAAACGTGGTGACGTCGTAGGCGAAGGAGGCTATTTTGGTCAACGTCGTTCTGCAAGTGTGGACACCCTAACAGCTAGCCGACTATTGCGCTTTGACAATGAAGACCAGGAAAGATTATGTGTAGCTTACCCATCAATAGCGTCAAGAGTTTTTCTCAGCCTAAATCAACTACAGGCACAACGTCTGGTCGAAAGCAGATCAAATGACCAAAATCGTCGAGACAGAAGAAAAGGGGATAAAAGAAATAAGGATAACTCAACCTCATTTGATTCTGAGTTGCATTAGATATATTAACAAATAAGAAACGGATATTTATCTAAAGATTACTGTTTTGTTACCATGAAGAAAAACCCGATGTTCAATATGCAACTTGACTGCTTTTGCTAAAGCAACCGTTTCCGTATCACGACCGGTAGCCACTAACTTATCTGGACTATAGGCATGATCCACATTCTGGACTGATTGCTCGATAATTGGACCTTCATCAAGATCAGAGGTTACATAATGAGCGGTTGCACCAATCAGCTTAACGCCCCGGTCAAACGCCTGATGATAAGGTCGTGCTCCTTTAAAACCCGGCAAAAATGAATGATGAATATTAATGGCTCGACCCGACAATTGTTTGCATAAATCATCTGAAAGAATTTGCATATAACGCGCTAAAACTACAAGTTCAGTATTCGTCTCCTGAAGGATTTCAAGTAAAGCTTTTTCCTGATTTTTTTTATTATCTTTATTAACCGGTAGATACACAAAACGAATACCGTCACGCTCGGCCATCGGGCGTAAATCTTTGTGATTTGAAACAATGGCCGTTATTTCCATTGGCAACTCTCCTTTATGATGACGATATAACAAATCATCAAGGCAGTGGTCAAACTTACTCACCATGATCAAAACACGGCATGGATTAGCCTTATTATAAATTTGCCAGTTGATATCAAATTGATTAGCCACTGTTGGAAAGTCCTGACAAATTTCATCTATAGAAATATTATCACTTTCAATACGACAAACTACTCTCATGAAAAGCTGACCCGATTCTTCATCATCGAACTGATGCAATTCAGAGATATAGCATTTTTTTGATGACAGGAAGGAAGTGACTAATGCCACAATACCTCGAGCAGCCTGGCAGGTTGCCTTCAGCACGAACTCATTAGAGCCGTAATTATCGATAGACATTTATATTAAAAAAATAATGTTACCAGGTAGAAAGGAATATTATATTGACCAGAAAATTCAGGCCACAGTCAGGCATCCGCATTCAGCAAGATTACTTACCCGCCTTGAGACTCCACCCATCAGTAGATCACCAATATCGGACATTTTCAAAGAACTGGCACTCAGACCTCGCCTGCCCATCACAATCAAATCGATATGATGATTTTTTGAATATTTCGAAATGGTTCTTGCAGGAGGCCCAACCAGCACTTCAGACTCAACTTCTTTGACCCCTTTATCATTAGCAATTTCTTCTGCCTGAGAAAGAACATACTGTGCAGCACGGTGTAATACGGCTTCAGGGCCGCCTTTAATATGTTCAGATTCTGCAAACTGACGTAATGACTTTGGTAAATCAGGTTCTCGTAATACGCGCAGTAAAAATACTTTAGCATCAAATTTTTGTGCAATTTCACAACCCATTTTTACAGCTCTCATAGAATGATCAGAGCCATCAAGTGCAATTAGAATTTTTTTCATATTTGTAGCTCCAGTTATGCAAGCATATCTATAGTATTTGACTCAGGAACTCTTTAGTTCTTGGGTCTTTGGCTTCATCAAAGAAAGTTTTAGGCGAACCATGTTCAACAATAATACCGCGATCGGTAAAATAAATATGATCGGCAACTTCTCGTGCAAATCCCATTTCATGGGTCACCAGAATACAGGTCATACCATCTGCCGCTAGCTCCTTGATGGTCACTAGCACTTCTTTAACCGTTTCCGGATCAAGTGCTGCTGTTACTTCATCAAATAACATCACGTCGGGGTTCATCGCTAATGAGCGGGCTATGGCTACACGTTGTTGCTGACCACCGGACAATTCTCCCGGGTAGCTATCTTCCTTACCTTCAAGTCGAACTTTTTTAATCAATAATCGTGCTCGCTTTTCGACTTCCTCTGTATCCTGTTTTAGCACCAGTAAAGGGGCCATCATGACATTTTCGATTGCTGTCTTGTGAGGAAATAGATTGTATTGTTGAAAAACCATGCCTACCTTTTTTCGCAATTCCAGCTTATCAAGATCAGGTTTTTGAACTTCCTGGCCTTCGACCGTAATCGATCCTTTCTGAATATCATTGAGCGCATTAATACATCTTATCAGGGTCGATTTACCTGAACCTGATGGGCCGATAATACAAATAACTTCTCCTTTCATGACGTCCAGACTAACGCCTTTCAGAACTTCCAGATCGCCAAAAGATTTATGTACATTTTTCAGCGAAACAATGGGTTGGTCAACTGTCCAGGACATAGGAATTCTCCTTTATTGTTTCAGGGCAAATCGCTTTTCCAGACGAACGGTAAAACGCGCGATGGGATAGCTATAGAGAAAAAATATGGCGAGTACAAAACCATAAAACGGAACCAGAAGCTCAGGATGGTTATCTTCAGCTTCGATGGCCTGACGCGTAAGATTGAGAACTTCTTCAACACCTAGAATAGACACGATGGGTGTTGCCATCGTCAAAATTGCGTACCAGTTCATCCAGGGTGGAATCATTCTCTTAAAACATTGTGGCAGAATGACTTTAAAAAGTGTTTGGTGCCGACTAAAAGCCAGGCTTTCAGATGCTTCCCATTGAGCCGTTGGCACAGAGTTAATGGCGCCACGCACAATCTCTGAAATATTTGCCATAATTGGTAACGCCAGACCAATGACTGCTTTCATCCAGTCTGGTACCGGGATAATGGTATCGCCTATTTGAATCTCAAAAGGGAAAGACAGCATGACAATAAATAACAGTACCAGCCACGGAGAGTTTCTGAATACCTGAGTAATAAACCAGCTAAACCTGGCGATAAATGAATTGGGCGATATTTGTCCCAACCCGAGAAAAACACCCAGTACGGTACCGATTAACATCGTTAGAAAGCTAATCACGATAGTCATCACGAAACCGTTACCGATCAGGAAAGGCAACCAACGCCAAAGCGCTTTAAATGCATCTAGCGTAGTAACACCACCATCCTGAGCCAATACTGTAATCGGCCAGAGAGCAACTGCCGCCAGCATAAGGAATAAAGTCCAGGGTGAAATATTTGCCAGCCAGTGACTAAATTCCAGACCCGATGGAGCCCCATACAAAGTCTTATGAGAATGCAGCACAGGTAAGTCAGTTGTAGCTTTAGTTGTAACGCCAGGAATAACCGCTTTCATCGTTTCATCCTCCATACCCAGGAATTCGCATCGAACGATCCCAACGGTTCATACCTATAACCACAAAGCCTACCAACGTCAGATAAGAGATAAAAAGCACAACCATCATCGGATTTTGTGCCGATGGATAATCATTCCAGATGGTAATCGACTGATAAAGCAGTTCGGGCACTGCAATGACAAACGCCTGTGTCGTAGTTTTAACCAGATTGACCAGATTATTATTTAACGCAGGGATAGACACCCTGAGCGCGAGGGGAAAAACAATATAGCGATAAATCTGTAAACGTTTGAAACCGAGTGCACTCGCCGCCTCCTGAGTTGAATGAGGTACAGCTTCAATACCGGCCCGGAAAATTTCTACATTAAAAGCACCAGCAAAAAAAGACAGTGAAATAATGGCCCAGCCTACATTCGAAATAATAGGAATTTCCAGCCAGCCATCAGGGGAATAAGTTGGCGTAAACTGCCCCAGTGCAAAATAGAAAAAGAGCAGTTGAACAAATGGAGGAGTATTTCTAAAAAACTGGATATAACCTGCGACAATCTTTCGTAAAACTTTATTGGGAGACCCCTGCATGGCAGCTCCAGCAACGCCAATAACAACGCTTAGAATCACGCAGACCACAGACAACTTGACTGTCATCCACAAACCACCAACAATCTTACTCCACTGCAATTCATCATAAAAGAATATGAAGTTCCAGGTGGGATAGCTATCGGCTATTTCACGAAAGAATTGCTGGATGATTTCAATCATGGATTTTCTCCGGTATCAGGACAAAGGACGACTCCAGCTGGAGTCGCCCCCGGTACCAAATTACGAATTACTTAATCCAGTCGGAAAATTTTTCATTCTGTTTACCTAGAAAAGCTGTTGATTGAATGCCCCACTTTTTCTCCAGGTCAACCAACGTGCCATCTCTATGCCAGTTATATTGCATGCCAGACATGAAACGACCAAACACACAATTCTGTTCTGCCTTGGGAACAGCCAGTGCCCAGGGGTTATCATCTTCTGTAGGCATTGGCATACCGAAACCTTTCCAGTTACCCGAAGCTAAATCGGCCATAATTGAACTATCGTCATACACAAAACCGATACATTTTTTATCGCGTAAAGCCTGCTTGGCTTCTGCGTTACCGGTAAAGGCAACAACTTTGGCACCATAACGTTTTTCAACATTCTGGTTATAAAATGCACCCTGCTTACCACAAACGGGTTTGCCGCGTAGTTGTTCCCACTTGGTTAGTTTGAGTGCATCTGGTGCCAGTAGGTTTGTTCCTGAAGTATAATAGTTTGGACCAACTATACCCACGATCTTACGACGGTCAGCACGATCAGACATGGTTGCAATCATCAGGTCTATCTTACCCTGCTCAAGAAATTGCATCCGGTTAGAAGACTGAACAGGAACCATTTCCACATCCACGCCCATTTTGGCAGCAACATCTTTGGCCATATCAATTTCCATACCCACAAGCTTGCCATCTGCTGAACGGTAACCCCAGGGTTTGTAGTCAGCCTTAACGCCCACCACAATTTTTCCGCGATTCATAACCTTGTTCCAGGTTTTATTATCACACTCCGCTGCCTGTGCAGCACCGCTCAACGCTGCAATGACAGCAAACGCAGTTGTAGTTGTTAGTAATTTTAACTTTCTCATTGTTATTCCTCTTTAGGTATTATGTTTTTTTACTAATTATAAGCTTATATTGCATGTGCTACATTTTATTGTTTTATATACATAATGTAACATCTGAATTTCCATTGTCAACAAACCAGGTTTGATATCAAAATATCTAATCTCTCGATCAACTTTTAATAACCTTAGCGTTATGCCCTTGCCAGTATTCACCCAGCGACTGATTAGTTTGAGCGACTGACTTAATATGTTGCTGTGCTTCGTCACCACTTCGGCGTATGACCATACCAATCAGTGATTCCAGCAATACCAGGGTGGCTACATGAGAAGTAAAAAACTGTGGGCTATCAGTCGACACATACAAACCCTGGTCGGTAAACTGCAATATAGGCGCATCGACTCGATCCGTTATACCAACGACATATGCGCCTTTATCACGCGCAATTCTGGCGGTTTCTACTGTACATCGAGCATAAGGATGTTTGCTGACAGCCAACACAACATCATGCTCATTAAGAGTTGATAAATCAGCTGCTATGCCTGTTCCCCGCTGGTTAATAACACGCCAGTTGGTAAAGGCCATATCAGCCATGTACGCCATGTACTCAACAAAAGCACGAGAACTCATCGCCCCAATCAGATAGACATTATTTGCCGATACCAGCCTGTCAGCAATTTGAGATAACACTTTATTATCGATTGAATTAACCAGATTTTCGATGTTAGTAATTGCTGCCTTTGCCTGATGAACAATAAAAGTGCCTGAGCCAACATCTGATTTTCCACCTGACTGGCCATGCTCTGATTGCTGCAATACTTTTGCTTTTTCGGCATATGACAAGGCATTTTGTTTAAGGTCTGAGCGGCAGCGCTCACGTAGCTCCTCAAAATCTTTACAACCTACGGCTCGGGCTAATCGGGAAAATGTCGGGGGCGGAAGATCGGATAGTTTCGCCACCTGGCGCATAGATCGAGTAGCGACTTCCTGAGGTTGCTGCATAACAAAGGTCGCAGCAGCCTGCAACTTGGGACTCAACTCATCCATATGTTTGCTTAGAATTTTTTGTACTGACTGCATAATTTAAAATTCATTTGTTTCACTATTGATGATTTAATGTAACATATGTAACATTCATGTCAACCAATCAATTTATTCACCTGCAGGATTTCTCATGACAGAACCTCAACTCCCTTCTCACTCCTCTGTTGTTGTCATTGGCGGGGGAATAATGGGATGCTCAACACTCTATCACCTGGCCAAAGAAGGCGTGAAGGATGCCATCTTACTTGAACGAAATAAGCTGACCTCAGGTACCACATGGCACTCTGCAGCACAGGTCAGAGCATTACGTTCATCACAAAACCTTACAGACTTGATCAGGTACTCGGTGTCTTTGTACAAATCTCTAGAAGAAGAAACCGGACAGCTCACCGGTTGGATAAACAAAGGATCATTGTCTATTGCCACCAACCAGGAACGCCTGACTTTTATTAAACGGCAAGAATCCCTGGCAAAACTTTTTGGTGTAAAAGCAGAATCTATTTCAGTAGGCGAAGCCAGAGAACGCTGGCCGTTGATGAATACAGAAGATGTTATTGGAGCGGTATGGTCACCAGATGATGGACGAGTCGGACCATCAGATCTTTGTGCAGCTTTAGTCAAAGGGGCAAAAAGTCGAGGCGCTAAAATATTTGAGGACACGGGTGTCACCGCAATATTAACTAAAGACGGAAAAATCTATGGGCTGGAAACCACCAGAGGCGACATCAAATGTGATGCCATTGCTTTATGCACCGGATTGTGGAGCCAGAATAATGCAAAGCTCGCCCAGGTAGAAGCACCTGTCTGGGCCTGTGAACATTTCTATTTACTCACAGAACCCGTTGATGCTATTCAGGGCAACCTGCCAACACTGTCAGATCATGATAACCATTTGTATTGCCGTGATGAGTCAGGCGGACTATTAGTCGGTTGCTTTGAACCCTTCGGAAAAGCCATTGACCCTGACAGAATTGGTGAAAACTTTGAATTCCAGCTGCTACCCGAAGATTGGGATCATTTTGAACCCATGATGATGAACGCTCTACATCGATTACCCTGTCTTGAAGATGCCGGCGTTAAAATGTTATTAAACGGGCCAGAGAGCTTCACCTCAGATGGCTCATTCATGCTGGGAGAAAGTGCTGAAACAAAAGGTTTATTTTTAGGATGCGGAATGAATTCAGTCGGTGTTGCAACCGGTGGTGGAGCAGGTATGGCACTGGCTCATTGCATTATTCATGGACACACACCCATGGATTTACATGAAGTCGATCCAAAATGATTCCCGGACTGTTTCAACTCTGCAGAAAATCTTGCTAAACGAGTCCCCGAAGTGCTGGGTGAACACTACGCCATCACTCATCCGGGAAAACAATATTCAACCGCCAGAAATCTTCGGCTTACACCTCTACACAATAAATGGGTAGAAAACAAAGCGCATTTTGGTCAATTCTATGGATGGGAGAGACCTCTTTACTTCAATTGCGAGAAGGAACCTACCCTTACTTTTGAAAAACCAGAATGGTTCGA
The DNA here is from genome assembly GCA_018669845.1 of Gammaproteobacteria bacterium. Lineage (GTDB taxonomy): Bacteria > Pseudomonadota > Gammaproteobacteria > JACNJF01. The sequence continues at coordinate 25,428 of JABHSO010000022.1, forward strand.
ACAGGTTGGGCGAGAAGTCAAACAGGCAAATGAGCAGGCCGCTATTTTTGACCAGTCTACTTTCGGAAAAATTCTGGTACAGGGAACAGATGCGGAGAAGTTTCTAAATCGAATATGTGCAAATAATATGTCAAAATCAGTTGGCAGTGTTATTTACACCGCCATGTTGAATGAGCTTGGCGGATTTGAAAGTGATTTAACCTCATTAAGATTAGCCGATGAAAGCTACCGATTGTATGTGGGCACTACTGCAGTAAAAAGAGACATGTCATGGTTACGCCGCCACATTCAAACAGGTGAAAGAGTTACCTTAATTGATGAAACAGAACACTATGCAGTTATTGGATTAATGGGGCCAGAATCATCAACCATAGCTGATAAAATTGGTGCCACCGAACTCAATCAAGTCGGTTATTTTCGACATTGCGAATCTCAAATTGCAGGGGCAGACGTACGAGCAGTGCGTATGTCCTATGTTGGTGAGGCTGGGTGGGAAATAACCTGTCGGGCACAAGATGCCGAACGAGTATATGATGAAATTTCTGCCGCTGGTGCACTACCCAGTGGCGTATTAGCACAAAGCTCCATGCGCATCGAAAAAGGTTTCCTGGCCTATGGCCATGATCTTGATACCGATATAAATCCACTACAGGCAGGACTTGGTTTTGCGGTTAACTGGGACAAACAATTCATCGGCCGGGATGCACTGTTAAAAATGAAGGAAACTGCTGTTAGCTCTCGAATGGTAACCATCATTCTAGAAGATACCCAAGCTATTCCACTGGGCAATGAACCCATTTACCTAAATGGTGAAATAGTGGGAAAAACAACCTCAGCAGCTTTCGGATACCGCATAGGGAAACCTGTTGCACTAGCCTATATCAATACCAGCATCAGTGACAACTTGGAAGGTATTCAGCTTGAAATTGATATTGCCAGAACACTTTATAAAGGCACTGTTTTATTGAAACCTGCTTTCGATCCAGCATCTCAAAGAATGCGAGTAAAACTTCAAACACAAGGGAAAAACTATAATGAAATTACTGGTTAGTGTTAAGCGCGTTTTAGACGCTAATGTTAGCATCCGCTTAAAGCCCGACTTAAGTGGAGTAGATCAGTCCAATGTAAAAATGGCCATCAATCCATTTGATGAAATTGCCGTGGAAGAAGCGATCAGGCTAAAAGAATCTGGCATTGCAGAAGAAATTATTGCTGTGTCTATCGGCGAGAAAAAATGTCAGGAGACATTACGCACCGCACTGGCGATGGGCGCTGATCGAGCTATCCATATTGAAACTGATAGCCAACTGCAACCACTTGAAATTGCAAAAATACTGAAAGTCATCACCCTGCAGGAAAAACCAGAAATCATTATCATGGGTAAACAATCTATAGACAGTGATAACAACCAGACAGGTCAAATGTTAGCGGCCTTGCTAGGTTGGAGCCAGGGTACTTATGCTTCGAAGATAGACATTCAACAGAAACAGGTTTTAGTTACACGTGAGGTTGATGATGGACTGGAAACCCTTTCGTTAAATTTACCTGCCGTCATCACAACTGACTTACGTTTAAATGAGCCACGCTACGTAAAACTGCCTAATATTATGAAAGCCAAAAAGAAACCATTAAGCACGCTAACAGCAGAATCTCTGGGTATCAATCTCACTACAGGAATTGAAATTCTAAAAATTGAAGAACCCGCCAAAAGATCAGCCGGTATCATCGTCAACGATGTACAGGAACTGGTCAGTAAACTAAAAAATGAAGCGAGGGATATCCTGTGAGTGTTTTAGTTATCGCTGAACACAATCATCAGCTATTAAATCCAACCACAGAAAATACTATCAATGCAGCAAGTCAACTTGGCGAGGTAACTGTATTGGTGGCAGGATATAACTGTGAAAAAGTAGCCACAGCAACTGCAAATATTGAAGGTGTTACAAGGGTATTGCTGTGTGAAGATGATCGCCTGCAGCATCACCTTGCAGAAACTCTGGCAGATTTTATTATCACCCTGGCAAGTGATTACAGCCATCTTGTCGCGACAGCCAGTACATTCGGTAAAAACCTGATGCCACGTATTGCCGCCCTGCTGGATGTATCACAAGTATCAGACATCATCCAGGTGATCGATGAAAATACATTTAAGCGCTCCATTTATGCGGGCAATGCAATAGCCACAGTGCAAAGCCTGAATAAAATAAAAGTAGTTACCGTTAGAGCAAGCGCATTCGAGTCCGCCGAAAGCTCAAATCAACCGGCCAGCATTGACCGCTTAAAATTAAATGCTGACAGTGAATTAAGTCAGTTTATTTCACAACAATTATCAACTTCTGACAGACCAGAGCTGACCAGTGCTGCAGTTGTCGTGTCAGGAGGCAGAGGAATAGGAAATAAAGAAAATTTTTCTATGCTCGAAGAACTGGCTGACCAACTTAATGGCGCTGTTGGTGCATCACGTGCAGCAGTCGATTCCGGTTACGCACCTAATGATTACCAGGTAGGACAAACGGGAAAAATTGTTGCACCCGACCTCTACTTTGCCATAGCAATATCTGGCGCAATCCAGCATCTGGCTGGCATGAAAGATAGCAAAGTTATCGTGGCCATCAATAACGATGAAGAAGCCCCAATTTTTGGAGTGGCGGATTACGGACTGGTTGCCGATTGCCTTGAAGCTGTACCAGAATTAATTAAAGCTTTAGAAGCTTAAGAAAAATATTAATGAGAAACCGTAATGGAACGTGACTGTATAGATTTTGATGTTGTTATTGTGGGGGCTGGTCCAGCGGGTCTTTCCGCAGCTATAGCTTTGAAACAGCAGGCAATACAACACAATGAAGAAATTTCAGTTTGTATACTGGAAAAAGGTTCCGAAGTCGGTGCTCATATATTATCGGGTGCCATATTTGAAACAAGGGCACTGGATAAATTAATACCCGACTGGAAAAATATGGGTGCTCCAGTCAATACTACGGTCACAGAAGATCAAATTTACTATTTTTCAAGTGCAAACAGTGCTTACAAATTACCCCATCTGCTGGTACCAAAAACCATGCATAATTCAGGCAACTATATCATCAGCCTGGCAAGCCTGTGTCGCTGGTTAGCACAGCAGGCTGAAGATCTTGGTATAGAAATTTTCCCCGGGTTTCCCGCTAAGGAAATTTTGACCGGTGAACAGGGAGAAGTTACTGGCATCGTTACAGGAGACATGGGGATAGCCAAAGATGGTTCTCAGAAAGACAGTTTTGAACCCGGCATGGAAATTAATGGGAAATATACTTTATTTGCAGAAGGCTGCCGAGGGCATCTTGGAAAGCAGTTAATTCAACAATTTTCACTAGATGATTCATCCGATCCTCAACACTATGGTTTAGGTATCAAGGAACTGTGGGAAATAACCCCCGAGCAACACCATATAGGTCGTGTAGTTCATGGTGCAGGCTGGCCATTATCAGAAAACAATGCTTCAGGAGGTTCATTTTTATATCACATAGAAAATAATCAGGTTGTAGTCGGTTTAATTACTGATTTAAATTATCAAAACCCAAATCTTTCGCCTTATGAAGAATTCCAGAAATTCAAACAACACCCTGTGATCAGAAATACTTTAGCAGGAGGAAATCGCATTAGTTATGGCGCCAGGGCAATTTGTAAAGGTGGAATCAACTCACTTCCAAAGCAGCACTTTCCCGGTGGCCTGATAATAGGCTGTAATGCAGGCACATTAAATTTTGCAAAAATCAAGGGCTGCCATAGCGCTATAAAATCAGGCATGCTTGCAGCAGAAGTTATTTTTCAGAAACTACAAACTGGAGATAAGGGCGGAGCAGACCTTGTTGAATATGAACAGGCATTTAAACAATCCTGGCTGTACGATGAGCTTTATGGTGCACGTAATTTTGGAGCTGCATTACATCGTTTTGGAACATGGTTAGGTGGTGCATTTAATATGCTCGAACAAAATATATTCAATGGAAAAACACCTGTCACACTGCATGATAAAAACCCTGATTACGTGATGCTGAAACCAGCCATAAACAGCAAAGCTATCAACTATCCAAAAGCCGACGGAAAAATAAGCTTTGATCGTTTATCTTCAGTACAACTTTCTGCCACTAATCATGAAGAAGACCAGCCCATCCATTTAATTCTAAATAATGAAGCTACTGCGATTACTATCAACTTAGAAAAATATGACGCACCTGAACAACGATATTGCCCTGCAGGGGTTTATGAAATACTCATCGATGACGCTAGTAAAGAACCCAGATTACAAATCAATGCCCAAAACTGCTTACACTGTAAAACCTGTGATATAAAAGACCCAACTCAAAATATTAACTGGACTACTCCAGAAGGTACTGGCGGCCCCAATTATCCCAATATGTAAAGGTAAAAATCACACGTTCTATGAACGTGAGATTTTTTACTTTTACCATCTATTAAATCGTCGTGTTCAAACAATGGCTTTAATACTATTTAGATAATCCTTTCTATCCTGCTCAGTACTCATGATAATATTCCCAAAAAATGTAGTCTCGGCTTTCATTCCACAAAAGCCAAATATACCACCTTCCTGTTCTTTTCTGATGGCATCATGCATTCCGTTCTCACTCAGTACTTCGCTGGGATTACCGGTATTAATAAACTGATGTACCGACTTACCCTCTAATAATCCTTTTGGGCCATTTTCATCATAGGTATATGCAAAACCATTGCTAAAAACCCTATCAATAAATCCTTTAAGCATTGCCGGCATGTGCCCCCACCAGAGTGGGTAGATAAATGTTATCTGGTCGGCCCAACTAATTTGTTGCTGGTATGCCTTAACATCTTCAGGAGCATCCCCATTCATAAAGGAGTACTGAATGTCTGGGAATTCTAAAATGGGATTGAATTTTTCTGCATACAGGTCAATGCTTTTAATTTCGTGCCCTTTTCCAGCAGCAGCGCTTTCTACCTCATCTGCAACAGCCTTTGCAAAACTATTTGGATTAAGGTGAGTATAAATAATTAAGTGCTTCATTTTATATCCTTGTATTAAAATTTAAATTCTGAATTTATGAGAACTAATATATACTTAGTATTATTAGTAATGTTAGTTACTTTTAGTTAGTAGGATTAAGATAGAGAGTATTTCAACCAAAAACAAGACCGCACCAAAAAGTAAGATAGTTACTCCACTGAAACTAACATGAGAAATAAAGGCTTTGCGATGAAAAAAAAAGAATCAAATAATCACATCGAGGGATGTGCAATTCGAAATGTACTGGATCGATTCGGTGATAAATGGTCAATGCTCATTATTTATTTATTGAGTGATAAATACTCACTCAAAGGCAAAGGGAAGATGCGCTTCGGAGAGTTACAAAAAGAGATAGGCTCCATTTCTCAAAAAATGTTAACTGTATCGCTTAGATCTTTAGAAGCAGATGGTTTAATCTTGCGCAAAGCTTATGCCGAGATACCTCCACGAGTTGAATATCGGCTAACCAGGTTAGGTAAGAGCCTGGTACCCCATATGGCAAACCTGTCAAAATGGGCTGAGGAAAATCAGGACAAAATTCTTAAGTCCAGAAGTCTTTATAATTAATACACTGGTCTATTAAATTTAATTGAGCGATGACTGACGTCTTACTGTAAATGTAAAAATTAAAGTTGCTTAACAGAAAGGAGTGTAAATCTTTGTATTGGAAAATACAGAATTTCTGCTTTGTCCATATTAAGCCTGATCGTAACTCTTGATGATTTCGGTAATTAACTCCAAATAGATAACACTCTTTTGTCTACTTCGGCCAGTTTGAGTAGATTGGAAAGTTCCTGATTTGTGTGTATGACAGGACAGATAATCTGATAACCGCCACATATATCGGTATTTAGTTTAATAATAGGTTTAGATGATGTTATACCTTTTAAGTATTTACCTATTCTTTAGTTATGTGCAAAGGTGTTAGTAATAAAATAAACCGGTCTTAATCAGCCTTCTGAAATCCATATGAGCAAACAGGGTCACAATTTTTATTGGCAAGGGGCTAAGGCTGGTTTTCCCTTTATTTTAGTTGTTGGGCCTTTTGGTTTGTTATTTGGTGTTGTAGCAACTGAAACTGGTTTGGATACTATTCAAACCATGGCTATGACGATATTAGTTATTGCTGGTGCATCTCAATTTGCAGCAGTGCAATTGTTAGCTGAAAATGCCCCAGTTTTAGTAGTAATATTGACTGGACTGGCAGTGAATATGCGAATGGCAATGTATTCAGCTTCCATAGCCCCTCATATTGGAAAGGCTGACACCTGGCAACGTATATTAACTGCGTATTTTTTAGTTGATCAATCTTATGCTGTGTCGATTCTAAAATATGAAAACTCACCTGAATTGAGTGTCTCAGAAAAGCTTAGATATTTCTTTGGTACAATGATACCCATTGCCCCCATATGGTATATCAGTACTTATATAGGTATTGTTGCTGGAGCTGAAATCCCCCAGAAATTTGCACTGGATTTTGCTATTCCGATTACATTCCTAGCTTTAGTAGGCCCAAGTCTGAGAAGTTTCCCACATTTATCAGCAGCAATTGTTTCAGTTGTTGCCTCTTTATTGCTAATTTGGATGCCATTTAACCTATGGTTAATAGTTGCAGCATTTCTAGCCATGATGACAGGGGCTTACGTTGAAAAACAATTAGAAACTAACTATGACTGATCAAACGGTTTGGATTGTCATTATTGGTTTGGGAATAGGTACGTTCATTATTCGTTATTCCTTCATCGGCATTATTGGTGACAAGGAATTACCTGAGTGGTTAGTTCGACACTTACGTTATGTACCTGTCGCGGTACTGCCAGGCCTGGTGGCTCCATTAGTTGTCTGGCCTGCTGCAACCAATGGTGATGCCGACCCTGCAAGGTTAACAGCTGCCACTGTCGCTTTGTTTATTGGAGCAGTATTTAAATCAACTTTGGGAGCTGTATTTGGTGGTATGAGCGCTTTATATCTAGTTCAAAATATTTTTTACTAAGAAAAGGTGACTGTGGAAATAATCTTTTTACCGGTCTATTTATTGGCATCCCCAACTTCATATTGCACTTCTTCTCTATCAACTTGCGAAATTAGTAGTCACCTGCCTGATTAACTAGAAAAAATAGAATCTGACCGCTTTTAAGCTACATGAAAATAAACATGGCTGGTCATAGAGCTATAGATACGTACTTTTTTACTCTGTAATATCGTTAACAATAGTAAGTTTGATACCCCTCTAGTGTTAATGTTTATATTTATTAATAATTAATGCTTGAGCGCCGTCATTTTTAAATTTAATAATCGATTTATCAAAATCATCTAAACGATTAACAAATGGTGAGTTTTTATTGATGCATAAATGAAAATCGACAGAGCTTAAAATAGCGGGCAGTTTGATGATTTTATTTTGAATGTTTAAACTTCTAGAGAAAAAGTCAAAGTTATAGTTATTGCGTACTAAAATATCGGCACGTTTACTCGCTAACATCATAAAGGTCTGATTTAATGTTGGCATCCATGTAACGTCTAGATTTTTAAATTTAGATTTTGCCCAGCCGTTTCCAATATAGTCTATGATAGAAAATCCTTTTAAATCGTCATAGGTTTTAATTTTCATTAACTCATTCATTCTAGGATTTTCAGCATAGGTATAAATACCAACTTTTACTGTTAATGCGGAAACATTACTGCATTGAGAATATTTCAATCGTTTTTTTGTAGGAACAGTTATAAAAGCATCTGCGATGCCTGTTTCTACCATAGATTGCGCTCGTTTCCATGGCAATCCAATATATTGAACATCAATCTTCAAATCATCTTCTAAGGTGCCTTTAAGAGTATCAACTAAAATGCCTTGCATCTCGTCATTAACTAACCAGGACAATGGGGCATAGCGATCAAAAAATACGACCTTTAACTCATCATTCCCCAGTGTATTTGCCGAAGTAATAGAAGAAACAAAAAGGGTTGTAATTAATAATAATTTGATCATAGCAAGGTTTACAGAATTGAGATTAAAAGGAATTACTCATATTAAAACTGTATACATACTTAATTAAAATATAGCTCATATAAGAATATAAGCTAGAATAAATAGGTAAATTTATATTTTATTCATTATTTAGTGATATATTAACTAGTTACCGACCATAAATAGCTATTTTTCCTGGCCTGTGTGATTTTTCGTATTCAAATTTTCATATCCCAGCACAATAATTGAGTCGACTTTTTGAGTTTATCTGGCCAGGGTGAGAAAACAGCTTTTCTACTAC
>JABHSO010000037.1 GCA_018669845.1 Gammaproteobacteria bacterium
ACTTGAAAATGATGCATGAAGGCATGAAAAATATGTGGAGTTATCAGGAATCCTGGCTGGTATCAGGACAAATGAGAGATTATTGGATGATATTTCACAGCTTGTAATATGAAAATATGGCTTTTATACTTCCTATACTTGTAACCGCATTTAACTAGTAAACTCAAAAAAGTTGGCCTGCTTTCTTTTCCCCCTCACAAAAAAAGCAGCCTAAAAATAAGCTGCCAAATGTAACAAAGAATTAAAGATGTGCCCGCATCCTGCAAGCACATCGACTTCTGCTAGTTGATAATCAACGACTTACGAAAGGTGATGATTCCTGACAACCGAGCTCGGAATCAATCCATACGGCATTATCGGCAGCTGTTGGTATTGCAATCGCACCACCGCGAGGCGTGCGCACGTCCCAACCACCAATTGCATCAACTCGTACTTGTCCAATCAGCCTTGAAGTATCGCCAATCGGTCCAACGTAAGCACTAACCAGCTGGTTTTGAGTTACATTAGATGCTCCAGAAATACGCCATTGATCCTTATCTGCCCGATATTTCGCAGAAACGATAGTACATTCATCACTCACCACCGCAAGGGGGTTCACCACATTTACCGTCACACTATCTATTGCAATCTCACCGGCCGCGTTGGTCACAGTCAGAGTAAATACGGCATTAAGTATATCTAGCGGTATATCAGATCTTCCTGCAGGATAAGTCGCCTGTACCACGATCTGCGAGCACAGAGGAGCAGGAGTGCTTGGGGCACAATCAAAGAGGAGAGTAAAGTCCGGGTTCGCCCAGGAATACGAAGTTATCTCACCAATCGATCCTGAGCCGTTGAGATCTACTATGACTCCAGATACAACATTCTGGTCGGGTCCTGCATTGGCCAGCAGCAGATTAGCAGCTCCTCCGTTGGTGACATTACCTGTTACTTCGACATCACGTGTGGCGAAACCACCTTCCAGTGACCGGATGGTCACGCTCTGGGGAGGTACTCCGACCGCAGCAGCTGAGCCAATAGTAAAGATACCCGAGGAAGTGCCTGCTCCATCGTCAGTCAAATTACCCGTAAAATTATCAAAATTCAGTTGAGACGGGTCAACTTTGTTACTGCTTTGGGCGGTGATAAACAGTTCACCTGTATTGGTATCCAATGTTGATTGGGTGATCGATACCTGGTCTGTTATGGAGGCATTAATGCTATCCGGAGCAGAATCGGTGAGATTGATCGCCTGTGCATTTACTGGATGACGTGCAGTCGGATCCATGAGGTAGTCGGTACCTTGCTTTACACGGGTGAAGTATTGACCACCTGAGCCTTCAGTCATCAGGATCTGCGATCCACCGTCTACCGAAACACCCAGAGTCTGCCCTTCAACGCTATGTGCAAAAATGCTCACGTAAGTGATCGGGTCAATAATACCAGCGGTAGTCGGGTCGTCAGCGACTTTCTCGTAGACAGCTTTGTCTATATCCACTCCGTGGCGACTGGAGACTCGACCTTGCATGGCGAACTGGCCTGTCTCAACACAATCGAGGATAACAAAACCGCCAGCATCCTGACACTGGTATGATGGATAAACGGTGTGGATCCCAGGCCCTTCGATTCGAAAAAAATTGGTGGCGTTGGGACTACCCTGTACAGTAGTCGTCCCTGCAGCGTTTAGCTCATCAGCAAACAGTTTTCCTGGTATCAACAGACCAAGGTTTGCTGACCCATCCACATTCGCTAAGCTAGTAGGGATTAGAAAGTTAGGAAATACATTGAGCGCTGCGGTGAATTCTAACGGCTTGGTGATACCGACGTCAGCAGTAGTCGAGAGTCCAGGACCCTTTACACCCGGACCTGCGTCCCCTGCTTCTGAAATAAATGTTTGAGAACCGTAAGGATGCGTGATCGTATACGTATTACCCACCATTTGTGGCGCACCGTCGACAAAAAGACGAATTCTAGAAAAAACTACCTGGTCACCGGGTATCACTGCTTCGTTAAAAAAGGCCGCTTCACGGGCCATGACTAGAATAGCATTAACCCCGCCAGCTTCTGACATAATGGCTTCTGCGGCCCAGTAAAAGGCCTCATCTGGAAAGTTACCAGGAAAACTCGTTGGTAGGCCAGGATCAGGTGGTGCGAAAAAACAAGCAGCGAGGTTTGTACAAAGATCCAGGCGCAGTCCGCTTGTGTCCTCATAGAACATTGGAAACCCATTGACAGGATCGACAGGGCCGACTCTGTTTATGGCCATGGCAGTCGATGTTCCGACAATGCCAAGAACAATTGCAGAAATAGTATTTCTAAGCACATGCGAAGTCTTCTTGCGGTCTTGTCTTCCACCAGGGGTAGTGGTCGTACTTTTTCTATAAGTGTGTTTCATTTTTAAATTCTCCTTTAGTTATAAAACCCAGGAATCGCGTTTATCAGTACCAACTTAAACAAACTGTAAAACCAGGGAAGAACTGCCTGATAAAAGACAGGTCATGTAACATTAGAGGTCACTCTCCTCTCTGTATGTATGATGATCGTAAACAGTTAAAGACTTTAAGTAACCTGTACTACAGGCCCTAATTAACCTGTACTACAGGCCCTAATTTTTTGGACATAGGTCGGTAAAAAATGCGTTTTTATGGTCAATTTAAAGTCTGATTAAACAATCGGGATGAACAATAAAGAAGGCAAAAGCTATAGGGGGACTGGCTTGCAGGGGAAAAGCCAAAGATAAACTGGTATCAGACTTTCGTCTGAAGAAAGTTAGACCAAAGGTAAAAAAAGTTTAGACCAGACTTCATTTTAAATTTAACAGGGTGTCTTAAAAAAACTGGCACATTTATAATATTCCTGACCGTGTTTAAACAGGCACAACCTCTTCAGGCTGATTCCATAGGCCAGTTTTCCAGATGGAATCTGGTTTCTTGCTTGACGGATGTCGAGTGGATTAGAATAATTAAATGTCAGTAAATCTGGTTTATATCTTTAACTTTATTCAGAACTCGTTGAGGTCACCATAAAATATGTCATATCGCGATTATCTATCTCTACCTCTGGTCCTTGTGTTTTTCTTACTCTGTACACCTGTGTTTGCTGCACATAACACCAGTGAGCCATACGACGGTACCGTAAACAGCTTTCGCTGGCTTAAAAGCCCACTGACGGTGAGCGATGTCCCGATACATGATGAGGATGGAAAGAGTATCACTTTATCGCATTTCAACAACAAGATCGTATTGCTGAATCTTTGGGCCAGTTGGTGTGTTCCCTGTATTCGAGAGCTTCCAACACTGGATCGATTACAAAAGCGACTTGGCGGAGATGATTTTGTCGTAATGACTGTTTCTCTGGACCATACCCCTAAGCTGGCCCGGGAAATGTTTTTTGACCAGCTACAGCTAGAGCATTTGAAACTTTATGTAGAACCCGCCGAACAATTAGGCCAGGTTTTCCCGGTCGACGTACTACCCGCTAGCTTCATTATTAATCGTAACAGTCAGGCGGTAGGCCTGTTACGCAGTTATGTCGACTGGGACAGCCCTCTGGCTGATACACTGATTAAACGTCTGGTTGAGGGTGTCGCTGTAACCACACTCAAAGCAGAAAATGAGCAACGTGATCAGGCTCATTGAATACCCATGCCTCCATCCCTGTTACAGTCTGCATCTCAAAGTTGAGATTCAAAGGTAGAAAATCGATAGGGAGCCACGATAAGTAGTAACGTAATACCGGTTCACGACTTTTTTGAGGAATCTGATGATTACTAAAATTAGGCACTTACTATTGCTTTCAATAGCATCGATTACACCCATACAATCATGTTTTTCGGCACCATTAACTTATAACGAGGTTGCCCCAATATTGTTAGGCCGCTGTGTTATGTGCCATGTACCAGGTGGATTAATGGGAGACCCGCCAGAAAACTATCGATTAGACACTTATGCTGAAACAGTTTCTCGGGTAAACCGAGCACGTGTTGTACCCGGTAATGCTCTGGCGAGTGAGCTATACAGACGTATTATTGGTCACTCTCAACCGCGCATGCCATTTAATGGGCCTCCATTTTTAACAGACAATGAGATTAGTCGTGTCGCTCAATGGATAAATGACGGTGCACGCGATGCGACTGGAAATGTTGCGCCAGATGTAACAAATGCCCGCATACGTCTGCATGGACATTTAACCAAACGTTGGACCCTGGATAGATTAGCATTAGAAAAACATTCGGGCACCCGCATAAAAAAATCTCCGCAGCCAGGAAGTTATGTACGAGTGCTCGCTAGAATTGGCGCTAAAGGTGAAATTATAATGGACCGAATCGAAAGTAAATAAGCCAAAATACGGTTTGGGGAACAATCAATTAATAGCAATTCTCTAGGAGACTGTCGGACTTAGATGATCGTTGGTAGAGCAATGCAGGAGCAATTGCCGAGTAGATTCATGCTAAGTCCGACAGCCTCCTGTGTATAAAGTTAACATGATAACCAAATTGCCCCTGCTTGTTATAATCTTAACCTTTTAGTCTCTAAAGCCATATAAGTAATAATATCATCAACATCTTGTGCAGACAGGCGCATATTGGGCATGGAAATTTTATATTGATTGAATAAGTTGACCGCCAAAGGATCCTTTTCTGCTAACATTTTGTCCGGTTCTTTCAACCAACGTTTCAGCCATACATGATCACGATTCTCAGTTACCGCCAACAAATCTGGGCCAACACCCTCTTCGCCAAATTTATGGCATGAGCTACAGCGCGTGCGAAAAAGTTTTTCTCCGGGATCTAACTGTCTTAGCTGGGGTGCTTCGGCATAGCTATTTTTAGCAGCTGTTACTGTTTTCCAGTTATGCAACCAGTCGCCCAATTGAGAAGCCAGGATATATGAATTCTCAAAAGGAGAGCTCTTCATCCAACGCCCAGTAGACTGATTTCCTATAATCAGATTAAGATTATGATTTTCAAGATCCTCCTCTTCACCAGTCTGGAGATATTCAAGATACAACCCCAGTTTTTTACGAATGTTGATTATGTCGGCTTTATCACCCGTCAAAAATTTCCAGTTAGAACCAATCTTAAATTTCTCCTTGTACGCTTTCAGCACTGCAGGGGTATCGGTTTCAGGGTCTATACTGATTGAGTAGAAAAAAATATCCTTACCGACCCTGTCGCCGAGAATTTCACCCACTTCTTTCATCCTTGCGGTTTCGAGCGGACAGGAATCAACGCAGCTTGTGAAAATAAAGTTTATTGCAACAACCTTGTCCTTAATCAGGTCATCAAAAAATTTGACCCTTTCTCCATCCTGAGTTATCAACGTCGAATTTGGAAAGTAATTCTCGCCCCAAACTGACTTTTTCGTCGCGTTGACAACAGCATCAGTAGTTACGGCTTGCAGGGTATCGACTAACTGATTTTCATGAGTTTTGCCATCGTGCGCCAGTGCCATATTGCAGACTAATAAAGTCACTACCAATGTGCTATAAAAATTCCGGGTTATATATATTTTCTTCATTTTTCTAACTCGTATGTTAACGGTAACGTCAGCCTTTTTACCTACCAATATACTTGCTTATAGGGCTTCTAATAAACCGAACTGACTTTGTTGTAAAATGACTGAGTGCTAAGTCATAAGACTCAGCACTCAGTCGACCTGAGCTAGCCTATAAGCTATTCCAGAAACTTAGGCAAAGGAGCCGCTAGTCCGCCGGCGCCTACAGCAGGAATACTCATAAAGAGATCATCGGCCATGCCATTGCGGTTACGATCAATCCCTTTCGAACCATTCACCACTCTCAGAGCCGGATGGTCAAATGGCGCCTTGTGCATACGTACGCGTTCATCGGTCAACGATTGCAGGAAGGCGACCAGAGCATCCATTTCTCCACCACGAATGCTAACGCCATCCTGAGCTAATCCCTGGATATCCACACTGAGGATCAGAGGTGCCAGGTTATCCACGTTTTCATCGGCGAACAGGTGCTTGAATTTAGCCATGTAAGAAACCATCACCTGTTGCAGCGTCGAATGACCGCCGTTGTGGAAGTACGGTGCTGTCAACTCGACGTTGCGCAGCGACGGTGTCTTACAGGCTCCATCGACACCAACACGTTCATTGAACTGAACAGGACCACCAACTACCGCGAAGTCGTTGGTATCACCGACTGCATCTAGCCTTGCTTCGTCATCCGCAATTAAACCTGTTGATGCCTGACGCGAGTATGACAGTGGAAAACCACCGACATCTGCTCCGATACACAGGTCATTCTGGGTATCGGTGACGCCGATATTATAAAAGCCACCATCATAAACCGCCGTATTTCCATCAACCATGCGCATACGCTCGAACGGTTCTGGAGGACCAATAGCCTCTAATTCGGCATCAAATGCTCCTTCTGCACGAATATTTACCGATGCACTGGTAAACGCACTACCGGTGTGGCAGAAAACGCAGGCTCCACGATCACTGCGGATAAACACTTCAAGACCGAGTTTTTGCTGCTCAGTCAAAGCTGCATTTGCTACTGCTAACGAATCGACATCAGCACCTCCTCGGGCGAATACATCAAATGGCGTCATATCCGATACCAGAGTTGACTCATAGAGCTGTATGGCAAGCCCCCAGAACAGTGAGAAGTTGGCTTCCATCTGGCTAAAATCACCATCCACTGTATTAGGCGCATTCCAGTACTTATCCTGAAAGGCCGCTACTATCATGTCCCTATATTTATAGCTTAAGCCCCTGCTAGAACTAGTACTTCGCATTCCTCCAAGTACACTGTCGCCAGCATTAACCAGCTGATTACTCAGCGCATAACGATCAAGCATCTTGCGACCAAGCAGCGGGAAGGTTCGACCCGCGCAGGCCATCTCGGTGGTGTTATTTGCGGGTCCTACAGCCTGCGAAGCCAGACTTGAGTTGTTGATCAGTACCTGCACCTGATTCAGACCACCATCATTTATCCAGATACCATTAACGGTACCATTGATATTTGAACGGGCACCATGTGGATCAACACCGTTAAACTGGTTATTAGCTCGACCATCATAGAAATTCCGGTGATTGAAAACTGCATTGATTACCGAGGGTGCATTCCGTCCTGTAGTCTTTCTATAATTGAGCCCACCCAGACTAAAGTCACTTGGAAGTTTATTACACAGATCAGCACCTGATCGAGCGGCGGCTAGTTTCTGCCTGGCGCTGGTTTCCGATGGTGATTTTAGAACTGCATCGAACGTACCCTGAGACCCGACAACCTCATCTATCCCCTTCGCGAATGGATAATCGTCATGCACAAGCTGTGAGTTAATACCACCCATTTCAAACGTGCCTGATGACCCCGGTGATAGCTGGTTTTTAGAACGACTGTCAGCGCCTGCTGAAAAGTGACAGGATGCGCAGGCCTGACCATCGGAGCCAACCGTCTGATCCCAGAAGAGGGCTTTACCCAGGGCTATGGCCATGGCTGGATCTTTAATATACCCAGTCTGAATGTCAGACATATCCGGCACCTGAGCAAGCTCCATCGCAATCGGCGCTTTTAAACGCAGCTCATCATCATCGAAGATTCGATCTATCACGCCATCGTTATTGACGTCACCGCCATTGGCTGGGACAGGGGGATCTGCAATGACAACTGGATCTGCATTGACGTCACCGGTTCGGAAAGTTGCCAGTGCATGAGAATCAACATATCCAACACCATCCCAGGTCGGCATCGGGGTTGGTAACAATAGTGTCTGACCCGGGTTCTCTATATCCCAGCGCATTAACATAGCGGTATCTTCATGTTGAGTATTATGGCAATGCTCCATATAGGTACCGGAAAACTCCCTGAAGCGTATAGCAACCTCTACTTCACGGCTGCTATCAACTTCAGGCCCAATGCGGTAAACATCCTTTCTGGAAAGAGTCTCCCAGGCCGGGGGTGTCATACCGTCTCGGGTCAGGATCTGACCCTCTTCGAAGTGGACATGAATCGGATGAGACCAGCCGCCGCCGGTATTCATATGCCAGATTTCAACACCCTTGCCTTTTTCAGGTGCTGCGGAAATACGCCGTGGATCCATATTAAATCCCATACCTCCGTCGGTTTTGACGGTCCAGGGTTTGCCATCGGTACCATTAGCCCGCCCAAAGTCGAAGCTCCTGTGGATGGCATTGTCTAGTTCGGTCTGGGTAAATTCAGGTATCTCGATCATCTTTAGCCCGCCGACCTCATACAGGGCCGGATTCATACTTTGGTCAGTAACGCCATCTGCCATTGCCACAACGTTGAACTCCATGAATTTACCAACCACTGGATCACCACCTTTCCATGCTCCATCTACGATGACAGGGTTATAACTACCATCAAGCACAGCTGCCAGTGGGACAGCATCCTTTTCTGGTCCTCGACCATTTTTGTGCTCCATCAGATTCACCAGATAAATTTTTGTGCCAGCTGCATATCTGCTGAAATCCACGATAATATCGTAACGTTCTGCTATCGATTGAGTCGGTAGTATCCCGTTCGGAAAAGCCAGTGAGTGCTCCATAATATTGCCGTCATTGGCAATCAGATGAAATGGAACAGGCAAACCAGTATCGGTGACCAGTGCAATCTTAATGTATCGTGAGACAGAACCATTCAACAGACGGAAACGGTATTTGCGGGCACGCACATCGAGCGTCGGCTTATACAACCAGTTAACCAGCATACGATCGCCCAGGAAACCATCGGTATTGAATACATTAAAAAACAGCTGGCCAGTGGTATCCCAGGCTTTACCTGCGATCAGGAGGTTGACATCGTAATCTCGATTACCCCAGTCGAGCGCGCTGCCACTGGGGAAACGTAGATTCACACCGTCATCGATTGTTTCATTACCTCTATCGATCGCGCTGTAATAATTCATCATCGCGGCATTGCCCTTGTAGACATTTTGCGCGGTGAAATCGAGCATATGGTCATGGAACCAATGCGTACTCATGGTTTCACGATAGTTACCCGGAATTTGAATTGTTCCAACGTCACTTGCCCCAACCAACTCACAGTTTTTAACTACACCCTTAACCTTGAGGGTTTCACCCGCTTTACAGGGATAAGCTGCTTTCGGATCTGTTGCGTTCATGTTAAGGCTATCGTAACTGGCCAGCTGTATCGGCCAGCGGTAATCATAGTACTGGCCGGGAAAGAAAAATGAATTGGTATAACCGTCACTTTCCGCTGGATTATGCCCGTTGTGTTCGTGGGTCGAGATAGTGTGTAGACCGAATCCATTGTTGGCTGATGGGTCGATCGGCAAGGCATTGTAATGGCGGAACAATACGCCTTCACCGTAACGCACATTCAGCAGCTTAGGAGGTAGGGTTCCATCAAATGTAAACAGAGAGTTTTCTTGCTGTAGCGGCATGTCTGGATGAAATCTTATCTCTATGCCTTCAGCTTTACCGTCGAAGACCGGGTTAGTACCACCAACAGTGTTATGGTACAGCCCCCCAGGGCCAAATTCACCCAGGGTATAACCATGTCGCTGCTTACCATCGCGTAGACCACCATTTGTTCTGGCACCGGCCTGGGCAGCCTGAAAATAGGTTTCTGGATAAAAATCATCCCAACGTTGATGCGACCACCACTCTTCAGGTGGACGACCTTCGGCCGGCGGGTCAATCAGGGTTCTACCTAAAAATGTTTCAATATCTAATTTCCACGGATTATTGTCAGCTGTGTTTGACAACCTGGTGGGGTACGGATAAATATCCTGCTGCAGGAAGGTGTCCAACGCGATACTGTCAGGGCCACTTTGTGGACTGGTAGGAAGTGGAAACGATCCTCCTGGCGTATAACTTCCTTCAGCAGGCAATGGTTCAGGCCCAAATTCTTCAAAACGCAATAATTTTTGGGTAAAGGGTTGCACGTCAAAATCAGGACTCGGTGGTGCGCCCGTGGGTATATTGAAACCTCCGCCGCCTAACTGCACATCTTTCGGGACTTTCAGGTCAATACGGGTATCTTCTAAGGTACCCGTAGGACCACCCTGAAAAGCACCAAAATTGGCTTCCAGAAAATCGGGGTCACCATGATGGCCAGAAGTACCATCGGGGTTTTTAAATGCGGGTTCTACGTCAACAACGGTAACCCCATCACTTTCAATGAACTGTTGCGCAGCCGTGGCGCCTGGCGCATAAATGAATGATCCGGCTGCCACCGAGCCGGCCAGTAACGTTAATAAAATAGTCTTCGGATAAGATTTTCCGTTCACCCTAATCATCACATTTCCTCCGGTTTTATAATTAAGCCTGTTGGCAAATTATTTCAGGGGCATTAGCCCTTTAACTTTTTAGTACGCTAAATATTAACCAAAGTAGATAATTTATTTCACTGTCCCAGGGGATAGATTTAACGGTCTAAAGGACAGGTCGCACTTAGAACTTAAGTACAGGTTCTATGGTGATTACTTAGGGGGGAGATAATGAATTAGCCGACTGCTTTAGTTGGCAACTGTAAATAACATTTTGGCGTCAGTTCAATGATAAGCCTCATAATATTTTCATAGAAGCCACTTTATTTTTAGTATGACTAACCTCTTATTTGAAACAACTAACTCTCCAACTGTAAAAGCTTTTGACAGTATATTAATGCATATAAAACAAGATGTTAGGACGACTTTATATTTTATTTTTCTACTTTTTTGGTATCCAGATAATTGGTCGACTAAAACTTAAACTAGTGATTATATAAAACCACAATTGACGATCTATTTAACACAGTTAAGTAATCGAAAATAGCATTAATAGCTAATTATTGTCGTTAAGTTACTTTCATTAAGGCATCTTTTAATCAATTACAATATTTGTGTATGTTTTATAAATTATTTGTGAATATATCGTAAAATTTATTGACAACAGATAGCGAATGAGCAACTGCTTTAGTTGGCTACTGTTAATAAAGTTTTGACGTCAGTTCAATAATTAACCTCGTTACATTGTCGTAGAAGCAACTTTATTTTTAGGATTGCCAACCTCGTATTCGAAGCAACTCGTTCTCCCGATGTAAAAGCTTGCGGCAGTATATTAATGTGGATAAAACAATAACTTAGAAGGTTTTATTATTTTATTTTTTAATATTTTTCCTATCCAGATAATTGTTCGAATAAAACTTAAAATAGTGATCATATAAACCAAAATTGATGCCCCATCTAACATAATTAAGTAATTGTAATTAGCGTTAACAGGTAGTTATTGTCATTAAAGTTATATTTATTAAGGAATCTTTTAGTCAGTTTCAATATACGTGAATATTTTATGAATTATTTGTGAAAATTTCGTAAAAATTATTGACAATAGCAACTCAATAACTGTCAGGTTTTTTTACAGTTGTGGCTCCTGGCCAAACTCAAGATCGATAAGCTGTTGAAATAATTATATAAAACTAGCCTGGTAATTTATTTGCTTGGAGTTAACTTAAACAACCTTATTATTAAGTGACATTCACCTTACAGGATGAATGCTGATGTTTAATGACATACAGGGGGTATGTATTTATGACTGATTTAATTCGAGTTGCTATCTGTGATGGAAGCCCAATTATAAGATCTGGAATGAAGGGCATGCTAAGTGCAGACTCTAATTTAGAAGTTGTTTTTGAAGGAACTTGCCAGGCAGAAATAAAAAAGAATCTTGATCGTTTTGAAGCGGATATTATTCTTATTGACTACAAAGAAACCGGGGAATCATTGTTTAATTGTTTAAGCCAGTTAAATGAGTTACTTCCTGGGGTAAAAGTAATAATTTTATATGATTGCAGCAACAAACGCTCAGTAAACAACTGTCTTCACAAGAGCGTGATAACCGAAGCCATCAAGCATGGCGTTAAAGGGTTCCAGTGCAAACATAAATTTTCCGCTGATGACATTCTCCATACTATTCGCTCGGTGCACCAGGGTGACATTGACCTGCCTTCCTGTGTGGTAAATAAGCTGTTGGGCAATATACAGCCGAAAGAGTCCAGGCCTGCTGCAAACCTTAGCGCCCGCGAACAACAGGTACTGGATTTGGTTGCTAAAGGTAAAACTAATAATGATATCGCAGAAAATTTATATATCAGTACTCGTACTGTTAAATTTCATGTCAGTTCAATTTTATCTAAGTTAAAAGTAAAAAACCGTACTGAAGCGGCTTTGTGGTTACTTTGACGGGACTGTTTTAAACAGACTGGTTGAGTAGTATTTTTAGTGTTGTAAATATATTTTATAAAGAGAGGAAGTTATGAAAAATTTTAATTTGAAAAATATTAATTTGAAAAATATTTTATTTGTTTTGTTGTTAGGGCTGGGTGGACAGGCCCAGGCAGGGATAATTGCAAACGGTGGAACTTTCGGTTTTGGTGGTTTTACCTGGACCACTAATTACGACAATGAATTTGCATTAGATAAAACAGATCCTTTATACGATCCATTGTTTGATGCAGGCAACGGAACGATTGATGACATAGACACCCCGTTAGAGCAAGTTACAATTACTGGCAGTGATTTATTTTCTGGTTTATTTACTAGCACTCAAATGACAACAACAGCAAACGCTGCAGGGTCAGTATCATTTTTTTGGGATTATGAGACTTTTGATTTTTTTGACTCTAATGGAGATGTTTCTTCCGACCCATTCGTATCGATAATAAATGGTGTAGTGACTGATATAACTAACCCTTTTGGTAACATTACCCAAAACGGACTTTTTGAATTTAAGGATCTAGAGATAGGTGATGTTTTCGGCTTCAGTATTGACACATTTTTTGATGATGGCGGTTTTGCAACTGTCGATATTAGAACAGATGGGATCGGCTTTAGACCCAGTCCAGTACCGGAGCCTTCAATAATTGCGCTGTTTAGCCTGGGTTTTGTTGGATTAGGTTTAGCTCGCACAAAAAGACTAAGTAGCCAGTCACTAGAAAAATAGCGTAATCGAAAACAATATGAACTCGCTTGGTAGACGCAAGCGAGCCTGAGGCAAAAAGCTTCGATAGTTAAAATGCCTCGGCCCGCCCGAGGTTTTTTCTCTTTGTTGGTGTTAATAAAATTCAGACGTTAGTCTGAAATATAAATAGACCTTCTGCTAATTTTAATCAATACCTTTGGCCGTAGTTGCCAATCGTTACTTATAGCAGAATAGGTTGGTAGGTCCAAACGAGCCTGAGGCGGAAAACTTCGATAATTAAAAGCTTCGTCCTGCCCGAGATTTTTTTGCTCTTTGTTAGTGTAAATAAGGTGGATTTGTGCAGAGCGTATTTTTTAGACTCATTCTGATAAGCGGGATACTCGGTTCCATGGTGAGCTGTGGACAGGCGCCCGACCAATCTCCCGACCTGAATCCACTTTGGCAAATCGCTGAACCTGTTGCAGCCCGGAGTCAGGCCGACAACCATAACCAGGCTTACTTCTCAAACAATTCCGAGGCCCTGCACGCCCTGCTGAAAAATGCGCCCCCAGAATCTGGTGGCGATAACAGTTACATCGTAACACTACCCTTACCCGATGGAAGTCTTGAGCGTTTCAGCATCATCGAATCCCCAGTGATGGAGCCCAGGCTAGCCGCTAAATACCCCGAACTGAAGACTTACAAGGTTTTCGGCCTCGACGACCCGGGTGCCAGCGGCCGGGTCGATATTTCACCGAGTGGATTCCGCGCCATGCTGTATACCACCCGGGGTCGCATCACAATCGACCCGTCGGGGGGGCTGTACCGGGTTCAATCACGTAGCGGGGGGGATAGCAGCTCGGAATTCCAATGTAACACTTCTGAGCTTGAGTCGAGGCTAACAGCAAGCCCGACGACTGCAAACCGATCGGTTGCCCAGCGGGTCAGCAATAACCTGCTGGTTTATCGCCTTGCTCTCGCGGCCACCAAAGAATATGTTACCTCGTTTGGAGGGACTGTCACCGCAGCCATGTCTGAAATAAACACTGCAGTCAACCGCATCAATGAAATTTACGAGCGCGATCTGGGTATACGCCTTGTTTTAGTCGCCAATAACGATCTACTGATCGATGTAAACGGCACCAGTCCACTGGCCGGATTTAATAACAACGGGATAGCTTTACTCACCAAGAATCAGGAATGGGTGGATGCAACCATAGGAACTGCGAATTATGATATAGGCCATGTCTTCAGTACCGGTGGTGGCGGCCTCGCCCAGCTTGCATCGGTCTGTTTTAGTCCAACCAAAGCTCGGGGGGTTACAGGCTCGATCAGCCCAACCGGTGATTCCTTTTATATTGATTTTGTCGCACACGAGATCGGACACCAGTTCAACGCAGGGCATAGCTTCAACGGTACCACCGCTAGTTGTAACTCTGGAAGGGTAACTGGCAGCGCATTCGAACCCGGTAGCGGTTCGACTATCATGGCTTATGCGGGAATATGTGGATCAGAAAATATTCAATCTAACAGCGACGCTGTTTTTCATAGCGAAAGCATCGCGCAGATTCATGCCTTTGCCAATAGCTCGTTTGGTAATTGTAATACCGTGCTTCCTCTCAATAACACCAATGAGCCAATCGTTGGCGCTGGGATTGACCACACTATTCCCGTTGGCACAGCTTTCTTGCTGACAGGCACCGGCAGTGATGCCGATGGCGATACCCTCAGTTACCAATGGGATCAGATAAACCTGGGCACATTGACTACAGCCGCTAATTTAGGCACCGATTTAGGCGATAATCCGCTATTTCGCAGCTTCGAGCCACAACCTGACGCGAGTCGCGACTTCCCTGCACTGGGTACCCAGTTAGGAACCCAGAGCGATTTGAGTGAAACCTTGCCCTGTACAGGAAGAAACTTGAACTTCAGACTGACGGCACGTGATGGAAGAAGTGGACAGGCCAATGATGTAGTACAACTCATAGTCGACAATAGCGCAGGACCCTTCAAAGTCACTTCGCATACCACGCCAGGCACGATAGTCTCTACAGCTGGAGCAGTCGTGACCTGGAATGTGGCAAATACGAATAACGCAATACTAAATTGCACCGCAGTAGATATCGATTTGCTAACATTTTCGTCAGCAGTCCATACCAGTTACTCAGTCACGTCGTTACTGAGCGGAACCCAGAATGATGGTACTCAGGCAGTCAACATACCGGATATGGCGAATAGTAATGCCCGCTTCCGCGTTAAATGCAGCAACAATATTTTTTACGATATTTCAGATGCGGATCTGGTGATACAGGGTGCCGGAGTATTTCCAACCACGGGTCAAACCACTTTTTTTAATACCAACGGTACAACGTTTGCAGCTCCAACTAGCGAATGCGTTGCCACTCCCGGCACTGACACAACTCCTCCGGTGGTCACACCTCCGGCCAATATCACCGTGGCAGCGACAAATGCCAGTGGCACCGCGAATACAGTTTCTACCATCAATGCTTTCTTAAATTCAGCCACTGCCACCGATACGGTGGATGGCTCACGGCCTGTCTCCCACGATGCGCCTGTAACTTTCCCGCTGGGTATCACCACGGTTACTTTCAGTGCCACCGACCTATCTGCCAATACTGGACAGGCGACAGCCACGGTAAATATCACCGACCAGTCGCCACCTGTGATCAGTTTAATCGGTGCCAGTTCGATGACCCTCAACGTGGGCGATATCTTCACCGATCCCGGTCACACCGTTACCGATAATGTCAATGCAGGCTTAATCGCAACCGTCACCGGCAGTGTCAATACCGCTACGGTGGGTACTTACCCGTTAAATTACAATATTAGCGATGCCGCAGGCAATGCGGCGATAACCGTTACCCGCAGTGTGACCGTACAGGACAGTGCAGCTCCGGTGGTCACACCGCCGGCCAATATCACAGTGGCAGCCACTAATGCCAGTGGCACCGCGAATACCGTCACGGCTATTGCAACCTTCCTCACTGCAGCCACTGCCACCGATGCGGTAGATGGCTCACGACCTGTCTCCCACGATGCGCCTGTAACTTTCCCACTCGGTCTGAATACCGTCACGTTCAGTGCCACCGACTTGTCCGGCAATATCGGACAGGCTACAGCCACGGTCACAGTTGAAGACCAGAGCGCACCCGTTATCACCCTGACGGGTGGAGCGATGACGCTCAACGTAGGCGATGTGTTCACCGATCCGGGCAGTAGTGTGAGCGACAATGTTGACAACAATCTGATAGTGACTGTAACCGGTACGGTAAATACCGCCATACCTACGACTTACACCCTGAGATACAACATCAGTGATGCAGCCGGTAACCCGGCCATTGAAAAGACCCGTAGTGTAACTGTACAGGACAATGCTGCACCGGTGGTCACACCTCCGGCCAATATCATCGTCGCAGCCACCAATGCAGCCGGTACCGCAAACACGGTCACGGCTATTGCAACCTTCCTCGCATCTGCCACTGCCAATGATGCGGTCGATGGCTCACGACCTGTCACTCACGATGCGCCTGCAACTTTACCGCTGGGTATCACCGCGGTTACTTTCAGTGCTACCGACCTATCTGCCAATACTGGACAGGCGACAGCCACGGTAAATATCACCGACCAGTCGCCACCTGTGATCAGTTTAATCGGTGCCAGTTCGATGACCCTCAACGTGGGCGATATCTTCACCGATCCCGGTGCGAGCGTCAGTGATAATGTCGATGTTGGTCTGGTAGCCACTGTAACCGGTACGGTAAATACCGCCATACCAGCGATCTACACCCTGAGATACAACATCAGTGATGCAGCCGGTAACCCGGCCATTGAAAATACCCGTATTGTGACCGTACAGGACAGTGCTGCACCAGTAGTCACACCGCCAGCCAATATCATTGTCGACGCCACCGATGCTAGTGGCACCGCGAACACCGTCGCTGCCATCAATACTTTCTTAAATGCTGCCACTGCCACAGATGCGGTCGATGGCGTGCGCACGGTCACCCACAATGCGCCAGCAACCTTCCCGCTTGGCGTGACTACCGTCACCTTCAGCGCCAACGATTTATCTGGCAATACCGGGCAGGCAACAGCCACCGTCACTGTTGAAGACCAGAGCCCACCCGTGATCACCCTGACTGGTGGAGCGATGACGCTCAATGTAGGTGATATCTTCAGCGATCCTGGCAGTAGTGTGAGCGATAATGTCAATGTAGGCTTAATCGCCACCGTGACCGGTAGTGTCAATACTGCTATTGTCGGACTGTATACGCTGACCTATAACGTGAGTGATGCTGCCGGTAATGCTGCTGTTACGATGATTCGCAGCATCTCTGTTCAGGATAGTAATGCACCGGTGGTTACGCCGCCGGCGAATATCATCGTCGCCGCCACCGATGCAAACGGTACGGCTAACACGCAGGGAGCGATTGTGGCATTCCTCACTGCAACCACTGCCAACGATGCGGTCGATGGTGTGCGCACCGTAAGCCACAATGCGCCAGAAACCTTTCCAATGGGTATCACCACGGTCACGTTCAGTGCCACCGACTTGTCCGGCAATATCGGACAGGCGACAGCCACAGTCACTATCACAGATCTGACGCCTCCCGTGATCAGCTTAATCGGTGCCAGCTCGATGATCCTGAATGTGGGCGATGTGTTCAGCGATCCCGGTGCGAGCGTCAGTGATAATGTCGATGTTGGTTTGACGGTTATTCCCACCGGCAGTGTCAACACCAATGTCGTGGGACTGTATACTCTGAACTACAATATCAGCGATGCCGCAGGCAATGCGGCGATAACCGTTACACGCAGTGTGACCGTACAGGACAATGCTGCACCGGTTGTCACACCTCCGGCCAGTATCACCGTTGCAGCCACCAATGCAGCCGGTACATCGAACATCGTCGCTGCCATCAACACTTTCTTAAATGCAGCCATTGCCACCGAT
>JABHSO010000021.1 GCA_018669845.1 Gammaproteobacteria bacterium
CTTGATCATATTATCCATATCATCTTCAGAAATATCAGCAATCGGCTTTTCTATCTCAAGAGATTCAAGTTCAACAGAAGTTATTTCAGGATAAACTTCAACGGTAGCACTATAGGCAATACCATCTTTATCTTCTGCATCGCTAATAGGTAAAATTTCAGGCATTCCAGCAGGACGAAGTTTTTCCTGCATGATAGCTTCATGATATGTAGACTCAATTACGTCTCCGATCACTTCCTGTCTGACTTGAGCTCCATAAGTCTGTTTAACCACGCTAACAGGCACTTTACCAGGACGAAAACCATCCATCTTGACCGTTTTACTTAGCTTTTTTAGCTTTTGGTCAATCGCTGTCGCAATCATGTCGGAAGGAACTTGAATCGTTAATTTGCGTTGCAACCCTTCCAGGGATTCGATAGATACTTGCATGATGAAAACTCGTGAAATTTATTAGATTGGGAATTGAAAAAAAATGGTGCGAAAGGGGAGACTTGAACTCCCACGGGTTACCCCACTGGTACCTAAAACCAGCGCGTCTACCAATTCCGCCACTCTCGCATATGACATTTTATGATATTGATGAAGCAATTAACTTGCTTTCATTATTTTAGAACAATGGCATTTCACTGCCTTATTTCCTTAACCGGAAATAAATAAACCTGCTTCTCTCGCTCTTCATTAAGAGTAACAGGCCCAATTAATTGGGGTGGACGATGGGGCTTGAACCCACGACGACCGGAATCACAATCCGGGACTCTACCAACTGAGCTACGCCCACCAATAAAAAATGGCGCGCCCGGCAGGATTCGAACCTGCTACCCTCGGCTTAGAAGGCCGATGCTCTATCCTGATGAGCTACGGGCGCAGAAACAACACCTTCCGCGTGCGCTCCTACTATCTAAAGTAAGATAATTAGGGCTCCTTGCCCTCAGCCTCTTTAAAGACTGGTCTTTCAAATTTGGTCGGGGAGGAGGGATTACAAAATGCGTCCTGCATTTTGCCCTGACGGGCCGCACTTCGTGCGTTCAAAATCGTTCCTGACGATTTTGTCGAACCCCTTTCGGGTTTCTCATCCCATTCCCAGACTGAACTAACTTTCAGTTCATTCTAAAACTTCTTTCTTTCAATTTGGTCGGGGAGGAGGGATTCGAACCCCCGACCCACTGCTCCCAAAGCAGTTGCGCTACCAGGCTGCGCTACACCCCGAATTCTGCTGAATCAATCAGCAGGCGCGGAATAATACGCAAATCATTTGTACCCGTCAATCACCCTTTTAACTAATTTGACAGTTTTAAGAAGTTTTTTTTATTTATCCGTAAAAGATAGCTATCTTCTCCAACGAGTACCTTCAGCATTATCTTCAAGAATGATGCCTGCAGAAGTTAATTCATCACGAATTTTATCAGCCAAAGCCCAATCTTTATCCTTTTTGGCCTGCTGACGTTGCTCTACCTTCAAATCAATATCTGCATTGCTCAGACCTTCTTCAGTAACGGATGACTTCAGAAACT
The DNA here is from genome assembly GCA_018669845.1 of Gammaproteobacteria bacterium. Lineage (GTDB taxonomy): Bacteria > Pseudomonadota > Gammaproteobacteria > JACNJF01. Next base: position 1,512 of record JABHSO010000021.1, read on the forward strand.
CAGCTGGATTCAATTCAAGAAACCCAAGCAGGTTAGCCAGATACTTAAGCAAACTACCCAGAGCTGCAACATCAGAATTGTTTTCTGCTTTGGCGCGGTTTAAATCACGAGTCAGATCAAATAACACCGCAATTGCTTCTGCCGTATTAAAATCATCATTCATTGCTGTTTCAAACCGTTGCTGGTACTCAGTGTCCTTAGGCACATCACCAACCTCAATATCCAGCAGTGCAGCATACAACCTCTCAAGTCCACTACGGGCCTGATCCAGCTGCTCGTCAGAGTAATTTATCTGGCTACGATAATGGCTACTTAGAATGAAAAATCGAATTTCTTCTGCACGATATTCTTTTAACACATCACGAATGGTGAAAAAATTACCCAAAGATTTGGACATTTTTTCTTCGTTAACACGAACAAAACCATTATGCATCCAGTAGTTAACAAATTTTTCACCGGTGCAGCACTCACTTTGTGCTATTTCATTTTCATGATGAGGGAACTGTAAATCCTGCCCTCCCCCATGGATATCAAAATGATTGCCCAGCATCTCTGTCGACATGGCTGAACACTCTATATGCCAGCCAGGTCTACCTTTACCGTAATTCGATTCCCAAAATGGCTCATTCTCTTTAGCCATTTTCCACAGTACAAAATCCATTGGGTCACGTTTATTGGTATCGACCTGTACACGTTCACCTGCGCGTAAATCTTCAATTCGTTTTCCCGACAGCTCTCCATACTTATTAAATTCATTCACCGCAAAATAAACATCACCATTTTCAGCCTGATAGGCAAACCCTTTCTCTATCAATGTTTCAATCATTACCAATATGGCAGGAATATGATCTGTAGCCTTTGGCTCGAGATCAGGCATCAAAATGCCTAACTTATCGAAATCTTCATGCATGGCTTTAATAAAACGTGTCGTCAGCTCATGAAAATTTTCATTGTTTTCATTTGCCCTTTGAATAATTTTGTCATCAATATCCGTAATATTACGAATATAGGTAACATCATAACCGGCGTGCCGAAGAAATCTGACTACCATATCAAAAACAATATAAGCGCGTGAATGACCAATATGACAATAATCGTAAACAGTAATACCACACACATACATGCGGACCTTTCCAGCTTCGATGGGAACAAAAACTTCTTTTTTATTGGTCAAATTGTTGTAAATTTTTAACATGTGCTTATCTGTGAATTTAATTGTCTAACTATTTTTCGGATGAAGAGTAAATCACTCTTTGTTGCATTGCACAACAATACATATTACTCGGCTCTTCCATCCTGCCTTATAAATCAGGTAAAATCCGGCCTCTTTAAACCAAAACACTGTCGGAAAGTTAA
>JABHSO010000228.1 GCA_018669845.1 Gammaproteobacteria bacterium
TCACCATCAAAGTCAGCGTTAAATGCTGTACACACTAATGGATGAAGTTGAATCGCTTTACCTTCAATCAGCGTAGGTTCAAATGCCTGAATACCCAGTCTGTGAAGCGTTGGCGCTCTGTTCAACATAATTGGATGTTCACGAATAACTTCTTCAAGAATATCCCAGACTTCTGTTACTTCACGTTCTACTAATTTTTTAGCCGCTTTAATCGTCGTGGCCAGGCCACGTAATTGCAACTTACTGAAAATAAAAGGTTTGAACAGTTCCAATGCCATCTTCTTAGGAAGACCACATTGATGTAAACGTAGAGTTGGTCCAACAACGATAACCGAACGACCCGAGTAATCAACACGTTTACCAAGCAGATTCTGACGGAAACGACCCTGCTTACCTTTGATCATGTCAGATAAAGATTTCAGAGGACGCTTATTCGTTCCTGTAATAGCTCGCCCACGGCGTCCATTATCAAGTAACGCATCAACAGATTCCTGCAACATACGCTTTTCGTTACGCACGATAATATCAGGAGCACTCAGCTCAAGAAGGCGCTTCAAACGATTATTACGATTGATAACACGACGATATAGATCGTTCAGATCAGAAGTCGCAAAACGACCACCGTCCAGAGGTACCAGAGGACGCAGATCAGGTGGCAATACAGGTAATACTGTCATTACCATCCATTCAGGTTTGTTACCTGAATCGATAAAATACTCAACCAGTTTTAAACGCTTAGACAGACGCTTAAACTTAGTTTCTGACTTGGTAGACTCGATCTCTTCACGTAAAGTGATTGCTTCAGAGTGCAGATCCACAGCTTTCAATAATTCAAAGACCGCTTCAGCACCCATTTTGGCATTAAAGTCATCACCAAATTCTTCGATTGCTTCCAGGTAAGACTCATCGGTTAACAACTGGCTTTTCTCAAGCGTTGTCATTCCAGGATCTATAACCACAAAACCTTCGAAATATAAAACTCGTTCAATATCACGAAGTGTCATATCAAGTAGAAGACCAATACGCGATGGCAGTGACTTCAAAAACCAGATATGTGCAATCGGACAGGCAAGTTCGATATGCCCCATTCGATCACGCCTTACTTTAGTTTGTGTTACTTCTACGCCACATTTTTCACACACAACACCACGGTGCTTTAAACGTTTGTATTTACCGCAAAGACATTCAAAATCTTTAACCGGTCCAAATACTTTTGCACAGAACAAACCATCACGCTCAGGTTTGAATGTACGATAATTTATAGTTTCTGGCTTTTTTACTTCGCCATAAGACCACGAACGAACCATGTCTGGAGAAGCCAGACCGATGCGGATATGATCAAAGTCATCATCTTGTTTTGACTGCTTTAATAAATTCAGTAAATCTTTCATTTTATCTCCTGTTGCCTAAATCGATTCAGTTAAACCAGCGGTCTAATCTTTTTCGAGATCAATATTCAAGCTTAAAGAGCGAATTTCTTTAAGCAACACGTTAAATGATTCCGGTATTCCAGCTTCCATACTGAAATTACCATCAACAATATTCTTATACATTTTGTTACGGCCATTTACATCATCAGACTTAACCGTCAACATTTCCTGCAAGGTATATGCTGCACCATATGATTCCAGTGCCCACACTTCCATCTCACCAAAACGCTGTCCACCAAACTGAGCTTTACCACCCAGAGGTTGTTGCGTAACAAGACTGTAAGGACCTGTAGAACGGGCATGCATCTTGTCATCAACCAGGTGATTCAGTTTTAACATATACATGTAACCAACTGTTACAGGACGATCAAAAGCTTCACCTGTGTGACCATTGTAAAGAATGGTTTGACCAGACTCCGGTAAATCAGCCAGCTTAAGCATTTTGCGGATATCTTCTTCTTCGGCTCCGTCAAATACTGGTGTCGCCATCGGTACACCTTTACGTAAGTTCTCACACATTTCCATCACTTCAGCATCATTAAACTGCTCAAGATCCAGTTTTTCGGCGCGGTAATTATAAACCTCACCCAGGAATTTACGCATTTTCTCAGCTTCATTATGCTGATCCAGCATCTTGCCTATTTTGAGACCAATACCCTTTGCTGCCCACCCGAGATGAGTTTCGAGAACCTGCCCGACATTCATACGAGATGGAACACCCAGCGGGTTTAACACCACATCAACCGGAGTACCGTCTTCACGGAAAGGCATATCTTCTTCAGGTACGATCATAGAAACCACGCCCTTGTTTCCATGACGTCCAGCCATCTTGTCACCAGGCTGCATACGACGTTTCACGGCGATGAATACTTTAACCATTTTCAGCACACCAGGTGCCAGGTCATCACCCTGAACAACTTTCTTTTTCTTTTCCTCGAAAAGTTCATCGAAGTTTTTACGCTGAACACTTAACTGCTCACCCAGATCTTCAGCCTGTTTACTAACGCTATCATCACTGATACGAATACTTAACCATTCTTCCTTTGAAAGTGACTTCAGGTATTCTTCAGTAACTTCACTACCTTTCTTTAATCCATCAGGACCACCATCAACTTTCTGGCCTGTAATCAGGTGAGAAAGACGAGAGTAAATATTCCCTTCAATGATTCTGAACTGGTCATCAAGGTCTTTTCTCAAAGACTTGATTTCAAACTTTTCAATTTCAAGAGCACGCGCATCCTTTTCAACGCCATCACGAGTAAATACTCGAACGTCGATAACGGTACCAACAGTACCGGCTTTAACACGTAATGAAGTATCTTTAACATCAAGTGCTTTTTCACCAAAGATGGCACGCAGTAATTTTTCTTCAGGCGTTAACTGGGTTTCACCCTTAGGTGTAACCTTACCAACCAGAATGTCGCCGCCCTTAACTTCTGCACCAACATAAACAATGCCGGATTCATCAAGTTTAGACAGTAAACCTTCACTAACATTTGGAATATCTGCAGTAATTTCTTCAGACCCAAGCTTGGTATCACGAGCAAGACAGCTCATTTCTTCGATATGAATAGTCGTAAAACGATCTTCTTTTACAACACGCTCTGACAGCAGAATGGAATCCTCAAAGTTATATCCATTCCATGGCATGAAAGCCACCTGCATATTTTGACCAAGTGCAAGTTCACCCAAATCGGTAGAAGCACCATCGGCTAAAACGTCACCGGCAGCAATATGATCGCCAGGTTTTACAATTGGCTTCTGGTTAATACAGGTATTCTGATTAGAACGTGTGTATTTAGTGAAGTTATAAATATCAACACCAGGGTCACCCGCTTCAGTCTCATCTTCGTTAACACGAATTACCACACGACTCGCATCGACAGAATCGATGACACCGCCACGTTTCGCTTTAACAGTTGTACCCGAGTCAACCGCAACAGCACGTTCCATGCCCGTTCCAACTAACGGCTTATCAGCACGTAAACAAGGGACAGCCTGACGTTGCATGTTTGAACCCATCAAGGCTCGGTTCGCATCATCGTGCTCCAGGAATGGAATCATTGACGCCGCAACAGAAACGATCTGTTTCGGAGAAACATCCATGTAATCAATCTTATCGGAAGTCGATAACATGAATTCATTCTGGTAACGACAAGGAATCAAATCTCCCTGCATTTTACCGTTTTTATCTACATCGACGTTGGCCTGTGCAATGGAGAATTTGCTTTCCTCAATCGCTGACAGGTAAACAACATCATCGGTGATTTTACCATCGATTACCTTGCGGTAAGGAGTTTCAAGAAAACCATAATGGTTAGTACGCGCATAAACCGATAAAGAATTTATCAATCCGATATTTGGTCCTTCAGGCGTTTCGATAGGACAAACACGACCATAATGCGTTGGATGTACGTCTCGAACTTCAAAACCAGCTCTTTCACGTGTTAAACCACCCGGTCCTAATGCCGAAACACGACGTTTGTGAGTAACTTCAGAAAGAGGATTATTCTGATCCATAAACTGGGATAACTGACTGGAGCCAAAGAATTCTTTAACTGCAGCAGCCACCGGCTTAGCATTAATAATATCCTGAGGCATTAAACCTTCTGATTCAACAAGACTCAGGCGATCACGAACTGCACGCTCGACACGCACCAGACCGGTACGGAAGGCATTTTCAGCCATTTCACCAACACTTCGAATACGTCTGTTACCCAGGTGATCAATATCATCAACAACACCGTTACCATTACGAATATCGATTAACTCTTTCATCACTTCAAGAATATCTTCGGTAGACAGCGTGCCAGCACCGGTCACTTCATCACGACCGATACGACGGTTAAACTTCATGCGTCCTACTTCAGAAAGATCATAACGTTCACCATTGAAAAACAGGTTCTGGAATAGATTTTCAGCAGAGTCTTTAGTAGGCGGCTCACCAGGGCGCATCATGCGATAGATTTCAACCATTGCTTCAAGAACATTGGTTGTAGGATCAAGCGCCAATGAATTTGAAATAAAAGGTCCTTTATCAACTTCATTGGTGTAAATCGTCTTAAACGCTTTAACACCTTTTTCACGCATCATGTCTAAAAGCTCAGGCGTGATTTCTTCGTTGGCATTAGCAACCATTTCTCCGGTTTCTTTATCAACCAGAGCTTCAGCTAAAACTTTACCCGTTAGAAAATCTTCAGGTACAACCAGATTTTTAATTCTGGCAGCATTTAACTTTTTCACGTGCAGAGCAGTAATACGTCGGCCTTGAGGAACGATAACCTCACCTTTAACGGCTATATCAAATGTTGCCGCCTCACCTTTTAATCGCTCTGGCACCAATTCCATATCGATAGTTTCTTTTTTGAGCTTGAAATTATCGTGATCAAAGAAAACATCCAGCATTTGCTCGGTTTCATAACCTAATGCTCGTAACAGGATAGTAGCGGGTAATTTACGGCGACGATCGATACGCACAAACAGCGCATCTTTAGGGTCAAATTCAAAATCTAACCAGGAACCACGATAAGGAATAACACGCGCATTAAATAGCAACTTACCAGAGCTATGAGACTTGCCTTTATCATGATCAAAAAATACACCGGGAGAGCGATGTAACTGAGAAACGATGACTCGTTCAGTACCATTGATTACAAAGGTACCGTTTTCAGTCATCAGGGGCATTTCGCCCATGTAAACTTCCTGCTCTTTAATTTCTTTAACAGAACGATTTTTAGCAGAAGCCTCTTTATCATAGATAACCAGTTTGACCAGCACACGAACAGAAGCTGAATAGGTTAATCCACGTACCTGACATTCTTTAACATCGAATATAGGATCACTGATTCGGTAGCTTACAAATTCAAGCTCAACCGCACCAGAAAAACTTATGATCGGAAAAATGGAATTAAAAGCACTCTGTAATCCGGTTCCTTTGAAACCGCCATCATCAGACTTAAGAAAACGTTTATAGGAATCAACCTGTATTGCGAGCAGGTAAGGTTCTTTGATAACTGCGGGTCTTTTACCAAAATCCCTGCGAATACGTTTTTTCTCAGTGAATGAGTAAGCCATTTAATTTCCTCATTGAAAAGTTCTTTGTAAATCAACCATTTAAAAAAAACTTTCTTTATTCATATATCGCTAAAAAGAGATCTTCCTAACGAACAAACAGATGCGGGCCGATGACTTTAACAGTCATCAGCCCATATCTTAATGCCTGGATGCAAGCATCCAGTCGAGCTTCAAATTACTTGAGTTCGACTTCTGCACCAGCTTCCTGCAACTGCTTCTGAACATCTTCAGCTTCAGCTTTAGAAACAGCTTCTTTAACCGCAACAGGAGCGCTTTCTACCATTCCTTTTGCTTCTTTCAGGCCTAAACCTGTAATTGCACGTACTGCTTTGATGACTGAAACCTTATTAGCACCAAAACTGGTCATCATAACGTTAAATTCATCTTTTTCTTCTTCAGCTGCTGCGTCACCGCCGCCTGCTGCTGGTGCTGCTGCAACTGCTGCTGCCGCTGAAACACCAAATTTTTCTTCCATTGCAGAAATAAGGTCAACGACCTCCATTACTGACATGTTAGAAATTGCTTCCAAAATATCATCTTTAGAAACTGCCATTTTAATTCTCCTAAAACAGAAATATATTTAAAAAATACTACAAAATTAAGCTTGCTTTGAATCGCGTATTGCTGCGACTGTTCGAACCAACTTGCCAGGTACTTCATTAATAGTACGAGTAAGTTTTTCGACAGGTGCTTTCATAACGGCCATCAATAAGCTGATTGCCTGGTCTCGAGTCGGTAGAGATGCCAGTCGTTTGATTTCTGATGGATCAAGTAGCTCACCATTAAAGGCAACCAACCTAACCACCAGCTTGTCATTTTTACCTGCAAAGTCCTTAATAACGCGTGCTGCGCTACCTGGCTCTTCAAGTGAAAATGCAAACACTAGCTGACCGCTTAATGAGTCACCCATGCAATCGTAATCCGTTCCATCAAAAGCACGCTTTGCAAGCGTATTTTTAACTACTTTAAGGAACACATTCGATTCACGAGCAGACGCACGTAATTCGGTCATATCTGCAACCGTCAAGCCCTGGTACTCAGCAGCAATTACAGAGTGTGCAGTTGACGCAACTTCAGCGACTTCTGTCACAACAGCCTGTTTTTGCTGTAGGTTTAAAGGCATATCAAGTTCTCCTGATTAATAAACCACAATGCTGAACAAATTTATAATGCCCAGCCTCTTTCCTTTTCCAAACAAGTCATTCACACAACCAGTTCAATTCCATTACGATCTTCTTAACCAGGTATTCCTGTCTCAGAGGATCATCTACGCAGGGCATTAAGTGTCAAAAAAACCAACACACCTACGGTCTTTGACGAGTAGTCGCAACTAAAAGCTGCGACTTTCTCAAAGAACTTTTAACAATCGAAAATCTAGTTACCAACTTCCAAACTGGATTGATCGATTGCTACACCTGCTCCCATCGTTGTGGAAACAGAAATTTTTGCTAGATAAATACCTTTTGCCGATGCAGGCTTAGCCTTCTTCAAATCGATTAAAAGGAATTCTAAATTTTCACGTAACTTATCAACATCAAAGCTAGCCTTACCGATAGAGCAGTGAATAATTCCACCTTTATCAGTACGGTAACGAACCTGACCAGCTTTGGCATTTTGAACAGCACCTTCAACATTAGGAGAAACTGTTCCAACCTTTGGGTTAGGCATCAAACCACGTGGACCCAGTAATTGACCTAACTGACCAACGATACCCATAGCATCTGGACTGGCAATAACCACATCATAAGCGATATCACCACCTTTCATTGAATCAGCAAGATCCTGCATACCAACTACGTCGGCACCAGCAGCTTTAGCTTTTTCAGCATTTTCACCCTGGGTGAAAACAGCAACGCGAACAGTTTTTCCTGTTCCGTTAGGAAGTACAGATGAACCACGTACATTCTGGTCAGATTTACGAGGGTCAACACCCAGGTTAATCGCAGCATCTACAGACTCATCGAATTTCACAGCACTTAATTCTTTTAATAACGCTAATGCGTCATTAATTGCATATTGGCGAACCGGATCTACTTTCTCGACAATATTCTTCATGCGTTTAGTTAACTTGGCCATGTTACAAGCCCTCCACATTCAGGCCCATACTACGGGCGCTACCAGCGATGATCTTCACGGCTGCATCCATATCATTGGCATTTAAATCTTTCATTTTAGTAGTAGCAATTTCTTCAAGCTGGGCACGTGTTACCGTTCCAACTTTATCTGTATTTGGTGTACCACTGCCTTTCGCTATTCCTGCTGCTTTTTTCAGTAAAATTGAAGCAGGAGGCGTTTTCATGATAAAAGTAAAACTCTTATCACTATAAACAGAAATCACAACAGGAATAGGCATTCCCTTTTCCAGTTCCTGAGACTGCGCATTAAAGCCTTTACAGAACTCCATGATATTCAAACCATGTTGACCCAGAGCCGGACCTACTGGTGGACTTGGGTTTGCTTCACCTGCAGGAACCTGCAGCTTGATATAATTTTCAATCTTCTTAGCCATTACAATATCTCCCGGGTTCAAACGGACTACTTTAGCTCTAAAACCAAGCTATTTCGCCCTCCCCATACATATTAAAAACAGCCGATAACATCGACTGCATAAAAATCTATCCTTTTTCTACCTGAGAAAAATCTAACTCTACAGGTGTAGATCGTCCAAAAATCTGAACCGAAACCAGCATTTTGCTTTTTTCGTAGTTCACTTCTTCAACGACACCATTGAAATCATTGAACGGACCGTCATTAACACGAACCACTTCACCGACTTCAAACAGAACCTTAGGCTTGGGACTATCAACACCTTCTTCAACTCTGTTAAGAATTGAATTTGCTTCTGCTTCTGTTATTGGCGCAGGTTTATCACTGGTACCACCAATAAAACCCAGCACTTTAGGAACTTCCTTTACCATATGCCAGGTATCTTCATTCATATCCATTTCCACCAGCACATAACCGGGGAAAAATTTTCTCTCACTACGACGTTTCTGACCATCTCTCATTTCCACCACTTCTTCGGTAGGAACCAGAATCTGACCAAAAAGGTCCTGAAACGGAGAGGCTGCAACACGACTTTCCAGAACTTGTTTAACACGAGCCTCGAAACCCGAATAGGCGTGAACTACATACCAACGCATTGCCATAATTCTTATCCTATCCTAGTAGCGACTTAACGCCCCAACCCAGAAACATATCAATCAACCACAGCATAATGGCTACAATTAAAACCATAACCAGAACCGCTATTGTTGTTTGAGTCGTCTCTTGCCGAGTTGGCCAGACTACTTTACGAACTTCTACCCGGGCATCCTTAGCAAAGCCGAGAGATTTTTTACCAATTAAAGTCGTAGCAATAATTAAAAAAGCCACCACAACGACAGCAAGAATCCCTAGCACACGAAACAGCTGAGACTCTTCTTTAAAATAGTAAAAACCTATAATTCCTGCGACCAGAATCATCAGTGAAACCAGTAGTTTCACGGTATCAAATCCGGAAGAAACTTGTTGCTCGGTCTTTGTGACCACTGAATAACCCCTGCAGTAAATGTTAAATGGCAGGACAGGAGGGAATCGAACCCCCAACCTGCGGTTTTGGAGACCGCTGCTCTGCCAATTGAGCCACTGTCCTAATATAAAAATTGGCAACGTTTACAGCTAAAATAACATCAGCCACAAACGAAAGGGCGGGGATGGTAGCCCATCTCCCGCCCGTATGCAATGAGTTTATTTACTCAATGATTTTAGCAACGACACCCGCACCTACAGTACGACCACCTTCACGGATTGCAAAACGTAAACCGTCATCCATTGCGATTGGTGCAATTAGATTAACAGTCATCTTTACGTTATCACCAGGCATCACCATTTCCACACCTTCTGGAAGATCACATGCACCGGTTACGTCCGTTGTACGGAAGTAAAACTGAGGACGGTAACCATTAAAGAATGGTGTATGACGTCCACCTTCATCCTTTGACAGAATGTAGATTTCAGCTTCAAATTTTGTATGCGGTGTAATAGAACCTGGAGCA
>JABHSO010000020.1 GCA_018669845.1 Gammaproteobacteria bacterium
ATTTTCTGAGTATTGGTAACGTTCAAACATTTTATCCACATCAGTGGATTGAATAACCAGATGCGGTTTTTTGTCAGATGAAATTTGATTGACTGATAATAGATCATCTTCAGTGGTTATAAACATTCATGTCTCCTGATGATTGAATTAACTAACTTGTGGTTAATTATAATCAATAAAATAACGTTACAGATAGTGCTGTATTTTGACAAAAAGTGATTAGCTTATGTTGTTTCATTGTTTTACTTATGACTACGATCAATAAATAATATTCATAGGTCTATAAGCACTACCAATTGCACTTAAAATTTGATATGAGTGATCGAATTAAGTTGACAACTGGACTATTCTTAACAATATAAAAACTAGGTAAAGCCCGATGGATTTAACTGATACGTTAGATATCTGTGAATTTGTAAATGCTTGTGTAGAACCTGAAAAAGACGCCTCATTATTGCTTCAATATCTGATTCAGATTCAGCACCGGTATAACTATGTTCCCGATAAAGCAATTATGCAATTGCAGCATTTACTGCATCTAAATATTGCGCATATTAAATCTGTCATCTCATTTTATAGCTTTCTAGATTTAAGCTTTGAAGGTCAATATTGCATATTGTTCAGCGATAATATTACTGACCGGATGCTGGGCAACCAGTCGTTGTATGAGTTGCTAAAAAAATCTTTAAAAGGTCAACAGGTTCATATTGGTTTTACTTCATGTACCGGTTTCTGTGATCAGGGTCCCGCCATGCTGGTAAATGGATTGGCAATTACCAGGCTGAATTCTGCAAAGATAAATCAAATTTCATCATTGATTAAGGATAAGCAACCTATAAAGTTCTGGCCTGAAAGTTTGTTTGAAAAAGAGCAAAATATTTTAAAGTCAGGTATTCAGTTCATTGCTAAAAGCGGGGAAGGAAATGCTTTAAAAGTTGCAGTTGATAAAGGAAGTGATGAAGTTTTAAAAATACTCGGTGATTCTGGTTTGCGTGGCAGAGGTGGAGCAGGTTTTTATACGTCTAAAAAATGGCAATACTGCAAACAGGCTGTATCTGACCAGCACTATGTTGTGTGCAATGCAGATGAAGGTGAGCCAGGTACTTTCAAAGATCGTGTATTGTTGTCCACTGATGCTCATTCAGTCGTTGAGGGTATGACTATTTGCGCAGCTGTTATCGGTGCAACTGAAGGTTTTATCTATTTACGTGGAGAGTATCTTTATTTAGTCGACAAGTTGAATGAAGTTTTAGCCAGGCGTAGAACTGATGGATTACTGGGTAAAAATATTCTGGGTCACTCTGGTTTTGATTTCGATATAACAATTCACCTGGGTGCGGGTGCTTATATATGTGGAGAAGAATCTGCATTACTGGAGTCTCTGGAAGGTAAACGGGGAATACCACGCGTTCGACCTCCATTCCCTGTAGTGGAAGGCTATAAAAATAAACCTACTGTTGTTAATAATGTTGAAACCTTTTGGTCGGTTAGCCGAATTATTGAAAAGGGCAGTTTGTGGTTTACTCAAAAAGGAACCTCTCAATCAACTGGTACGAGATTACTAAGTATCAGTGGTGATTGCCAACGCCCCGGTATTTATGAATATCCATTTGGAGTTTCATTAACTGAAATTTTACAGGATTGTGGTGGTCAAGATGCACAGGCTGTTCAAATGGCGGGTGCAGCTGGAACAACGGTTCTTCCTGATAATTTTGATCGAACTATGTGTTTTGATGACTTGTCGACAGGAGGTTCTTTCATGGTGTTGGGGCCACAACGAGACCTGATGGACCTACTACAAAATTTTGCCGATTTTTTCAGACATGAAAGTTGTGGCTTCTGCACACCCTGCCGTGTTGGAACAACAGTAATTGCAGATATTATTCATCGGTTTAAAAATGGTAAAGGCTGTGAACATGACTTAAAACAGTTACGTGAAGTTTGCGGACTAATGAATATAAGTTGTTTCTGTGGTCTGGGTTGTAGTGTTCCGACTGTATTTCTTGATGCGCTTGATCAAAATAACCAGATGTTTAAAAAATTGATGAAAATAGATTCAGCAGGTCCATGTTTTAATCTGGATGAAGCCGTTAGCGAGTTTAAACAGATAACAAAAATTACGATGGAAGGGCTATAGAAATGCCTTTTTTTAAGATTGACGATCAACAAATAGAATTTTCACCCGGTCAAACTGTTATTCAGGCTGCAAGGGATGCTGGTGTTTACATTCCGCATCTATGTTTTCATCCTGATTTTAAAGCTCATGGTAGTTGTCGTGTTTGTATTGTAAGAATAAAAGGGCTGTATCGAACTGCCTGTACCACACCCGTGGTTGAGTCGATGGAAGTCATTAATATCAATGATGAAGTGCAGCAGCACCGAATGCAATTGCTGGAAATGCTGTTTATTGAAGGTAATCATGTTTGTCCATCCTGTGAAAAAAGTGGTAGCTGTACATTGCAATCGGTTGCTGAATTTTGTGGTTTGTTGTCGCCTTCTTTACCCTTTAAATATCCAGATAAAAAAATTGATGCAAGTCATGCAGATTACCTGCTTGATTTCAATCGGTGCATTCTCTGTGAACTCTGTGTTCGAGCCAGTAGAAATATCGATTTGAAATCTGTATTTGCTATTTCAGGACGAGGTCTGGATGCTAAGCTGGTGGTTAACTCTGATGATGGAAAGTTAGTGAATAGTGCATTTGAAAAATCTGATAGAGCAGCTTCAATTTGCCCTGTAGGTGTTATTTTACCCAAACAACAGGGATTTAAAACGCCCATAGGTCATAGAAAGTTTGATGTTATCGACATCGATAAAAGGCAGGATGACTAATGACTGATAAAGTTAAAATTGCCACTGTATCACTCGCAGGTTGTTTTGGTTGTCATATGTCGATTCTGGATATAGATGAAAAAATTATTGATCTTGTAGAGCTGGTTGAATTTGACCGTTCGCCATTAACCGATATTAAACGGGTTTCATACTGTGATATTGGCATCATTGAAGGGGCAGTTGCCAATGGAGAGAATGTTGAGATTTTACGTGACTTTAGAAAACACTGTAAAACATTAGTAGCAATAGGTGCCTGTGCCTTGAACGGGGGTATCCCCGCGATGCGTAATCACTTTTCACTGAAAGAATGTTTACTGGAATCTTATGCTGATGGAATGGGTTTAGAAAATTTATGTATTCCCAATGACCCTGAATTACCTATGTTATTGAACAAAGTGTTACCTGTTCAACAGGTGGTTGAGATCGATTATGTTCTACCGGGATGCCCGCCTCCGGCAGATATGATCTGGAAATTTTTTACGGCATTACTGGAAGGGCGGGAACCAGAATTTTCTGCACAGGAAATTCGCTATGACTAGAAGAATAAGTGTCGATCCGATCAGCCGTGTTGAAGGTCATGGCAAGATTACTCTTCAACAAAATGAAAACAAAGAGATTACTCAGGCACGTTTGCATATTGTTGAATTTAGAGGTTTTGAAAAATTTATACAGGGACGACCTTACTGGGAAGTTCCAGTACTGGTCCAACGTTTGTGTGGTATTTGTCCGGTAAGTCATCACCTGGCAGCGGCTAAAGCGACCGATATGTTAACCGGTGTAAAGCAGTTGAGTCCTACGGCTGAAAAAATGCGACGTCTGATGCATTTTGGCCAGGTTCTTCAATCACATGCATTGCACTTCTTTCACTTAAGTTCACCCGATTTACTGTTTGGGTTTGATGATGAAGTCAGGCATAGAAATATTGTTGGCATCATTAAAGATTTTCCTGAACTGGCAAAGCAGGGTGTGTTATTACGTAAATATGGACAGGAAGTTATACGTTTAACTTCGGGTAAAAGAATACATGGAACGGGTGCTATCCCGGGAGGTATCAATAAAACACTGAGTACGGATGAAAGAGATTCCCTGTTAAAAGATATAGATCAAATCATTGAATGGGCTTCAACTGCCGTGGGGCTATTTAAGAATATATATATTGAACACCAGTCATACCATCAACAGTTTGCAAAAATCACAACCAATATGATGAGCCTGGTTAAACCCGATGGAGCACTTGAGCTTTATGACGGTGGATTACGAGTTAAACAAGCTGACAATAATTTATTTTTTGATCATCAAGATCCACTTCAATATCTGGATCTAATTAATGAACACGTTGAACCCTGGAGTTACATGAAATTTCCCTTCTTAAAATCTCTAGGAGTGGAGAATGGTTGGTATCGTGTCGGACCGCTTGCCCGTGTAAATAACTGTGATTTTATCAGTACTTCTCTGGCTGAGTTAGAACGAAAAGAATTTATGGCTTTAAACAATGGGCTACCCGTTCAGTCAACACTGGCTTACCACTGGACTCGATTGATTGAGTTACTACATTGTGCCGAGTCTATTAATGAATTATTACATGACCCTGATTTGTTAGCAGGTGAGTTGACAGTTAAAGGTGAGATGCAGAAAACCGGTATTGGCGTTATAGAAGCACCGAGAGGAACCTTATTCCATCACTATGAAATAAATGATGAAGGACTGGTGACTAAGGCCAATTTGATTGTTTCAACCACTCATAATAATCAGGCGATGAATGAATCTATCCGTCATGTTGCAAGTCAGTATCTGAGTGGTAATGAGATTACAGAACCTTTGTTAAATCAGCTTGAAGTGGCTGTAAGGGCATATGATCCCTGTTTATCCTGTGCCACGCATGCTTTAGGTAAAATGCCGCTAGAGGTCACTCTGCTTGATGAGGAAGGGCATTTAATCGACAGGAAACATAAAGCTACTCATTAATATGCTTAAACCTGTTTTACTGTTTGCATATGGTAATATTTCGCGAGGAGATGATGCTTTGGCTCCTTTATTACTTGAGAGAATTAAACACTCAGAAATTACTCAAATTGTGGGTCATCCAGTTAAATTTTTAACTGATTATCAAATGCAGATTGAACATGTAACTGATATGTCAGGCTGTGAACGTATTCTGCTTATTGATGCTGATAAATTAATCACATCTGCTTACAGTTTTTACACCGTTCAGGCTCAACTTGAAACAAGCTATACGACACATGGAATGACCCCTTCTACTCTATTACATACATTTCAGCAGGTTTATAATAAACCTGCACCATTAACATCCATGTTAGCAATAGCTGGTTCGAGTTTTAAACTGGGGCAGGGACTCTCTAAAAAGGCAAAAAATAATTTAGATCAGGCAGAAATATTTTTAAAAAAAATACTGTTCCACAATGATTTTACGTTATGGGATTAGCAAGCTGGGTGTGCCTTGCACGCTATAAAACTTGGAGCTGATTGATATGATGGTGCGCATGGCGCAGCCTACGGTGTTAGAATATTATTCTTGAACCTATAATTGACTGCAGGTATTGACATGAATGCTTCAGAAGTAATGGATCCACATCCTACCACCCTTAAGCCCACTGACAGTATAAAATCAGCAGCAAAATATATCATGAAAAATCGTTATCGTAGTTTACCTGTTGTTGATGATGATTTTTGTTATCTGGGAATTTTCGGTGTAAATTGTTTGTTGAAACAGGTGATTCCAAAAGCGGTATTTATGCGCCAGGGACTCGAAAATGTAAGTTTTATTCACGAATCTTTAGAAGACCTTTTTCAACGTTTTGCTGAAGTGAAGGACCAACCAATTTCTGACTGTATGAATAATACTGTTCATACGGTAGCACCGGATACTCCATTGACCGAAACGCTGTTACAGCTTTATGAAACAAGAGCCAGTATTCCTGTTGTCGAATCCGGTAGTTGTAAATTACTTGGCATGATCTCTTATTGGGATATTGGAAATAAAATTCTTCACGCTGGAGGTCAACCAGATGCTTGATGTCCATCAGGCTGATGTAATATTTGGACTTTCTCCAGTCTGGTTTGCAGGAACACTTTTTGTTATTACCTATGTTTTAATTGTTACCGAGCGTTTAAACCGCGCCATTATTTCGATGATGGCAGCAGCTTTAATGATTATGAGTGGTGTATTAACCCAGCAGGCAGCAGTTAAGGGAGTTGATTTCAATACCATTGGTTTATTAACCGGCATGATGATTATTGTCGGCATTACAAGAGATTCTGGGGTATTTCAATATCTAGCCATTCGTTCTGCAAAGATGGTTAAGGCTGACCCCTGGGGTATCCTCGTTATGTTGATGATGGTGACAGCCGTGTTATCGGCATTACTGGACAATGTAACCACTGTATTATTGATCGCCCCGGTTACTCTGCTGATTACAGATACCTTAAAATTGAGTGCTTATCCCTATTTGTTCGCTGAAATATTTGCCGCAAATATTGGGGGGACAGCCACGTTAATAGGTGATCCACCAAATATTATGATCGGTTCTGCAACAGGGCTTGGTTACAACGATTTCCTTTTCAACCTGGCTCCTATTTCAATTTTTATTTTATTTGTATCCATTATTCCTATTTATGTGATCTGGGGGCGGAAGCTAAAAGCTGATCCTAAACTCATTCAGAAGGTTATGTTATATCGTGAAATTGATGCGATTCATGACTGGGTATTATTAAAAAAATCTCTGTTTGTTCTGACTCTGGTTATGATTGGTTTCATCGTAGGGCATGATTATGGTTTGCAGCCAGCGACAGCTGCAATGTTTGGTGCTGCCTTATTGCTCACTTTAAATTGCCTGCCACACGGACAGGAAAAACAAACTGAGCTAGTGACAAAATCTTTAAATGATATTGAATGGATTACCATTTTCTTTTTTATCGGTTTATTTATTCTGGTTTATGGAGTTGAAAGCACTGGCATACTTGAGGCGTTGGCTCATCAGGTACTGGGATTAACCGGAGGGGATAAAACGGTTACCGCAATTTCAATATTATTTGTGTCTGCTGTAGCTTCAACTATTGTGGATAATATTCCATTTGTCGCTACCATGATTCCATTGATTAAAAATATGGCCGTCAGTTTTGGTGGGGCAGCTCAACTGGAACCTATCTGGTGGTCACTTGCACTGGGTTCCTGTCTGGGAGGCAATGGTAGCCTGGTAGGTGCCAGTGCCAACCTGATCGTTGCAGGATTTGCAGAACGATCAGGTCAACCGATTCATTTTCTTCCTTTTATGTTAATTGCGTTTCCAATGATGATGGTGTCGGTAATGATTAGTAGCCTGTACGTGTATTTACGTTACTTTTAAAAACCTGTAACGGGGAGAAGTACTGCTTGTCAGTGCTTATGAAATTCTGATGCTCACCCCAAAGCTGTCAATTAGTCATACTAATCGTTTATGGGTTCAACTTTATGGTCAAAGGAACCATGCTCTAGAAAATGTAATGTCTGGTGAATAGATTCGGGGTTCCACATCATGAAAGTATGGGTAATCGGTAAAGTGATAAAATCTTTCATGCCTTGAGTTTTGGTACTTTCTACACTGACCTTTCCATCATCCTGTCCAGGAATCAGTGAGGAAAGAAAAGGGTTAATACTCCGTTTTCCTGCAATAATACCCAGTTCAAAATTAACCGGACCTAACTGCTTGGGAGTATCTTCATCAGCAGTACCAAGTTCTAGCCCTGCGGGTCCCTGAACCTGAGAATATCCGGGTAATTTTTTTAGCCGATCAACAATTTCACTGCCCTGATTTGGTGGTCCTAACATTACTACTCTATGCATGTTGGGGATAGTTTTGCTCTGGGTGTAATGTCGAACTAATATTCCACCTAAGGAGTGGGTTACAAAATGAATTTTTTTACACTGCTTTTTACGGCATTTTAAAATGCCTTGTTCAATAGCAAATGTTGCCAGTTCTGCAATCGGTAACTGGCGTGAAGGATAATTAATATTTACAACGCTGTAACCTCGTTTGAGTAAAGCCTGATTGATTATTTGCATCGATAAACTGGTGCGTGCCAACCCATGCAAAAGAACCACACATTCAGATTTAAGCTCTGGATTTTGCATCTCAGCTGGAACTACCTGGCAACCAATGAGCAATAGAATTAGCGTAATAAGCCAAAATAGTTTGAGATTCCTGTTCTGATTTGTATAGACCATTCTTAAATCCTACAAAACCTCTGCCTGTCAACATATCCAGTGCTGAGGTTAACACATGCTCACAGGCTGAAGCTGATATGTCGATAGGAGCACCGAGTTCACGTAGCTGTTTTATGCGTGTCACAGCCTGTGTTTTTAGTTCTAATTCACTTTTCCACTCAGCACTGTTTTTCAGTACGATTTCAGCCATTAATGCGACTGGAAGTATTGGAATTACCTGGCTAATTTCATGCATCAGATTATTGGATAAATTTTTAATGCATTTGAATCGGGCATCCTGGTCAAGTTGACTGAAATCGATATTCTTTTGATTGCAGTAATGATGTGCAGAAACTGGTCTACCAAAGTTCACACTGGCATAACCAAAACGACGCCAGCGGGCTTTCCTTTTCATCATCAGGGTTTTGAAGAAAAACTTCATTGTGGTTTTTGCTACAAACCAGCCACTTCGTTTAGCAGCATTGGGATCAAGCCGTCGCGTCAGGCTTTTATCTTCGATGACCCGATCATAGTTGATACCGACAGGTATGAAGATGATATCCCTGTCAATTTCAGGGTGGTAATCGCGTAACATATAATCCATAAAGCCGAGTCTGGGTTCACGCATTTTACCGTCTCGAGTTAATCCGCCTTCCAGAAACACTGCCTGACAGACACCGGCACGGGTAGCCAAGTTAACGTACCGTTCTAAAACCCGTCGATATAAAACATTACAAGAATTTCGACGTACGAAAAATGCGCCCATGGATTTAATCAATGTTTGCAGTGGCCAGATTCTGGCCCATTCTCCTACCGCGTAAGACAGGGCTGTTTTTTCAGCAGCAAGGAAAGAAACCAGAATGTAGTCCATGTTGCTGCGGTGGTTCATCACAAACACGACACTGGATTTAGTTTGAATATCCTTTAATTGATTATCATCGTAGAAACCGACTCTGACACGATAGATTAAACGTCCCACTTTTTTTGCTAGCCAATACCCAAAACGGAAGTAGATGTAAGCATTGAATGTCGGGGCTATTTCAGTTGCGTATTTTAGGGCTTTAGCCTGAGCTATTTCAGATGGCATATTATGCTCTTTGGCATAATCTTTAATGGCTTCGATGACTTTATCGTCAAAAATTAATTGATCGATTAAAGCTTGTTTTCGGGTTAACTGGAAAGGACGGATTTCGATGTCGAGACGGGTATTTACTTCTTTGATGACTCTATTCACTCGACGGCGTAAATACCAACGCATGCCCGGTAGCAATATTCTGTCTAAAATCAGAAATACGGCAAAAATCAGAAGAAGAGTAAACAGCCAGTATGGTAAAGTTATAGTATGTTCCATCAACAAGCATTATGACTGCATTGTATTAAATCGCCAAATTATAAAATTAAGAAGTTATTTTAGAGAATGAAACCTGTTCGAATATTTACCCACGCTACCAGTGAACCTCCGGGTCATTTTGCAAAGCTATTAGAACGTCTTGATCTTCCTTATGAGCTGGTTTGCCTGGAAGACGGTAAACAGGTTCCGATGGATCTTGATAATGTTAGTGCGCTGATATTTATGGGGGGGCCGGGTGATGTTAATAAAGCTCCTGACTGGATGTTGCAGGAAATGGCATTAATCCGGCAGGCGACTGACAGAGATATTCCAATTTTAGGTGTTTGCCTTGGTGCTCAATTACTGAGCAAAGCCCTTGGAGGCAATGTGTGGGAAGCTGATCATGTTGAAGTAGGCTGGCATGATGTAAAACTTTTACCTGCAGCTTCCACCCATCCATGGTTTCATGGATTAGCTGAACAATTTACTGTATTCCAGTGGCATGCTCATGTTTTTTCTGCACCTTCCGGGGCTATTTCGATGGCAACCAGTGAATGTACTCAATGTCAGGCATTTACTATTGGAAATAATCTGGCGGTACAGTTTCATCTGGAAATGGATGATAAAGTAATTGAATTTTTAACTGAAAAATATGGCAGTGATCTGGTAGGTGAATCTGATTGTGTTCAGAATAGAGATCAAATTTTGTTGAATATTACTGACAGGTGTCAGCAGACTTTTGCTATTGCAGATATTTTGATAGCCAACTGGTTTCTATCTCTTAAATAGTGATCTTTATTCCTCAAATAACACCACTCTGTTTCTGCCTTGTTCTTTAGCCTGATACAGTGCTTTATCGGCCAGGCTTAACACTTCATGAAGTGACTGGTTTTGATCACTGTACTGTCCTATTCCTATGCTTATTGTTAGTGATATATTCTTATTATCAGCTACTGGAATAGCGATGGATTTTACTGTTCTTCGCAATCTCTCTGCAATTTCTATTGTCTTTTCAGGTTGGGTCTGGGGCAAAATAATAGCAAATTCTTCACCGCCTATTCGACCAGAAATATCAGGTGTTCTGATACCCGCCATGATCACCCTGGCAACATCTTTTAATGCTTCATCACCAATTAAGTGTCCATAGTTATCATTAACCTTTTTAAACCAGTCTATGTCGAGCATCATCACAGTAAACTGTAATCTATACCTGATAGCCTGCTCACTGATAATGTGCCCCTGGCTAAAAAATGAACGCCGATTATTCATGCCGGTAAGCTCATCAGTTTGAGCTAATTCTTCGGCTTGTTTTTTTGCCAGAAGAAGCTGTTCCGTTCTCTCATCAACCGTAACTTCAAGATTTTTATTAAGTTGAATTAATTTTTCCTCTATATGTTTTTCACTTACCCAGGCCCTGGCAAGTAACCAGCAACCAAAATATAGGATGCAAAGAAGAGTAAGGGTGACAAATGTGATTAGAGTTTTAGTGGGTTGATATACCGATTGATAAAGATTTCGTGGTATTAACAGTACTGCTTTCCAGAAATAATCCTGACTTTCAAGATTTGAATGACCAGGTGAAAATATTTCATGTGTACCGGTACTGGGTTTCTGATCTTCGACTAAAGGATAGATAGTCGTAAATGTCCAAAGGCCAATGTTATCGAGGAATTGCCCCTCTTTTGATGCCATTATTTTTAACCATGATTCAGGGTATAACCGGGACATTGAAGTTAGGGTGTTTTTATACATGAAACCCCATTCTATTTCTGCTGATTCGCCTTTAAGCCAATATCCTTCGTTATTTAGAAGCCATGGCTTAGTTGATGAATTATGTGTATGTTCAGAAAAAGCAAATAACAGGTTTTCAGCAAAATAATTTAACAGCAGAATTCCAGCCTTTTTTCCATTTTTTGAAAAAATGGGTGTACCAACACGAATCATGGGCTTTAGAGGCTGTTCAATTTTTCCATTTTCCACATTAAGGTCCATGGGTGAAATGAAAAATTCACCACTGTTTAATTTGAAAGTATCGGTAAAGTAATGTAACCGTCTGGGTAATCCAGATATTACCCCTACCCATTCAGATCTGATGTTTTAAAATTTTGTGGCAACAGTTCTATTAATGCAGCTTCCGTTTTAGCTTTCGGCAAATGCTCAAATAACTGTTCAAGATAGTGGCGCGG
>JABHSO010000201.1 GCA_018669845.1 Gammaproteobacteria bacterium
AAAAAATAAACTGCCAACTGCCAACTGCCAACTGCCAACTGCCAACTGCCAACTGCCAACTGCCAACTGCCAACTGCCAACTGCCAACTTCTTACTTTCTAAAAACAGCCATTGATTCAACATGGGCCGTTTGAGGAAACATATCCATCAATCCAAAATGTGTCATTTTATAACCAGCATCACAAAGCACTTTTGAATCTCTAACCAGGCTCGACGGCTGGCAGGAGACATACACAATCGTTGAAGCTTTCATCGGCTTTACCTGTTCTACTATTTCTAAAGCCCCCGAACGAGGTGGATCCAGTAAAATTTTATCATAATGTTGTTTCATCCAGCTTGATGTCTTATCGATATCCGTTAAGTCCGAAGCAAAATACTCTGTATTGGTAATGCCCTGCTCCAAAGCATTTTCCTTTGCCCTGTTTACCATTATTTCATCACCTTCTATGCCAGTTACCTGTGCTGCCTTTTCAGCCATGGGAAGTGTAAAATTACCCAGACCACAGAATAGGTCCAGTATTTTGTCATCTGATTGAATATCAAGAAAATCCAGCGCCTGTTTGACCATTTGCTGATTTATTCCAGCATTGACCTGGGTAAAATCTGTTGCTTTAAAACGAATGGCTATTTCACTGTCTGCCAGGGGTTTGAAACGTAAAATTTGCTGCTCGGGATATAAAGCATGAACTGTATCAGCACCTCCCGGTTGCAGCTGTAACCAGAATCCGGTTTGCTTCGCGAACTGAGTTAATTTATCCAGATCTGATTCAGATAGAGCCTCCAGATGTCGAAATACCAGCATACAGTTTTCATCATCAGCAGCGACTTCAATTTGAGCGATTGATTGTCGGGCATCCAGTCCGGAAATTAAATCCATCAAGTCCTGTAAATGCTGTCCAACTCGATCAATCAGAATAGGACAACTTTGCATATCAGCCAGATAGGGTTTATTTCGCTCGCGAAAACCCACCAGTAACCGTTCTTTCTTGATAACGTATTTAGCTCCTAGTCGAGCTTTACGCCTATATCCCCAGGATTCTGCCGTTAACGCAGGTATAACTTCACCAATATTGATACCAGCATGGTCCATCATTTCCAGTACTGATTGCTGCTTCAGTTCGAGCTGATAGGCAGAACTCACATGTTGCATGCTGCATCCACCACAAACTGAAAAATGAGCGCAATGAGGTTCTATACGATGTGGAGAGGCTTCTAAAATTTCAATAACCGTAGCTTCTGAATATTTTTTATTGGTTTTATTAACCTGGACAATCACCCGTTCACCAGGTAACGCAGCAAATACAAAAACTATCTTACCATTATGGTGAGCAATGCCTCGCCCCTCATGAGAAAGGTTTTCAATAACAACTTCAAACGGCTCAGGAGGCTGACGCCTGCGTTTCTTTCGGGACATATAAAATATTTCTCTTTAAAAAGGGGATGGTTATAAATCAATCCAGTTTTTATCAAATGTAATCAAATGATTTCTGGAAGACTGTAACAATTGATCTCTTACTCGCTGACATAACAGAACGTACTGTTGTTGATCGATATTAGCGCGATTACGCTGCCAGTTCAGATATACAAGGTAGGTATTCAGTACATCATATTCATTAAAATTGCGGATGGTTTCAAGGTCATCAGACAGCCACTTCTGCCAGACTTGATCATTATTCAAGCTCATTTTACCGGGGAAACCACACAGGGTAGAAACTTCATCAAGATTAATTGCGGCTTCTGACTGATAGCCAGACAATACATCCTTTAAATCTGTATGCCGTTGATGAAACCTGGAAATGTAGTTATTGTTGCGAAAATCACTGTCTTTTTCTCCGCGATCCCAGTAACGTTCGGCATTAACAGGATATAACAGCGTCCGGTAATGAATGACAGGTAGATCAAAGCCCCGTCCATTCCAGGAAACTAAAGATGGCGAGTAACGATCAAGCCCTCCAAAAAATCGTTGTAAGAGATCAAATTCAGTTGATTTCTCATCACCCAATGACCAAATTTTAAAACTTTCATCGTTGACGAGAACAGCTGAAATAGCCACTATTTTATGTAAGTGATGGCGTAAAACCTCAGTGTTTGCCTGTTGTCGACGTTTATGGAAAATGGCCCTGGCTACATCTTCATCCGACAGGCCATGCAAATCATAGAGACGACGTGCTCCGTCGATATCAGGAATAGTTTGAATATTAAAAACAAATACGTTCATTTAATTAGGTGCTTGTTCAAAGCTTCAGGCAGGAAAAACATTTGTTGATAAGTAGCGATCACCGCGATCACAAATAATACTGACAATCGTCGCATTTTCCACAGTTGTTGACAGGCGTAAAGCTGCAGCAACAGCACCGCCAGATGATATTCCACAGAATATACCTTCAACAGCAGCAAGATCACGGGTTGTTTGTTCAGCTTCCTGTTGAGTCACATCCAGAATGCTATCTATATTTTCAGGGCTGTATATTTTTGGTAAATACTCTTCAGGCCAACGCCGGATACCGGGAATAGTAGCGCCCTCAGCAGGATGCACACCAACCACCTGAATATTGCTATCCACTTGTTTGAAGTATCTTGAGCAGCCAACAATGGTTCCAGTTGTTCCCATAGAACTTACAAAATGAGTTAAGCCCTGCCCTGTTTGCTGCCAAATTTCAGGGCCGGTAGTTTCATAGTGGGCTAAAGGATTATCAGGGTTTGCAAACTGATCCAGTACTACACCCTGCCCTTTTGTTTGCATATCAAGAGCCAGATCACGTGCTTCCATCATGTCTTTGACTAACAGTAATTCTGCGCCATAAGCCTTCATCACCGCACGGCGTTCCGAACTCATATTTTGTGGCATTATCAAAACCATCTTATAGCCTTTAATCGCACATGCCATCGCCAGTGCTATTCCTGTATTTCCACTGGTGGCTTCGATCAACGTATCACCAGGTTTAATTTCTCCCCTTTTTTCAGCTTGCTGAATCATGTAAAGAGCAGGTCTATCCTTAACCGATCCAGCCGGGTTATTACCTTCTAGTTTAACCAGTATTTTATTCGATGGGTTCTCAGAACCTAATCGCTGCAATGTCACCAAAGGCGTGTTTCCTATATAATCTTCAAGATTCATAAGCTTTAAAATTAAAAACAAGTAAGAACTAAACCATAGTTTACTTGAATAAACTTTATTTAACACTGTCCAGGCAGTTTCAAAACGGAGTCTATATTGAAAAATAACTCTTTTATCAGCAGCTATTCGCTGATCAGTCTGATTTTATTTTCAGCATCCCTTCAGGCACAGGACTACCTTGCAGAAACAGATTTTTTTGGTGAAGCACCGGTGGTGTTAACTGTCTCCAGAATGAATAAATTACTTGAGGATTCTCCTGCTTCAGTCAGTGTAATTGATCGACAAATGATTCGAAATTCAGGTGCTCGAGAAATAGCAGATATTTTTCGAATGGTTCCCGGAATGGTGATTGGATATCACTTTGGACACTCGCCTGCTGTCACATATCAGGGGATGGGAAGTGAGTGGCAAAGACAGCTTCAGGTTCTCATTGATGGCCGCTCAGTATTTGTTCCTTCTTTTGGCGGTGTCCCCTGGGCAAACCTGCCCTTATTATTGGAAGATATTGAACGGGTCGAAGTCACAAGAGGCCCAAATGCCGTAACCTATGGTGCCAATGCATTTCTCGCCACCATAAACATAATTACTCGTCACGCTGCTGAAGATCTCGGTGCAAAAATAACCGTTACTCATGGACTGGAACAAGATGATGAAATAAGGGATATGTATTTTAGAGTAGGAAACCAATACTCCGATCTTGATTGGCGAATATCTGGTGGTATTGAAGAAGACGATGGTTATGAGGTTTTATTTGATTCCAAACAACTTAAGAAACTTAATCTAAGAACAGATTTTTTAACGGCTTACAATCAATTCTGGACTCTTCAAGCAGGCATTAATCAAAGCACTTTTAATCGTGGCAATGGCAGCGAAACCAATATATTTCGTGACGAAGAAACATCCAATAGCTATCAAAATTTAAAATGGGAACTGCTACAGGATGAAGTCACAACCACAATCCAGCTAACTCAAACCAATCAGGATGTAGAAGACAATTTTCTTTCAGATCCACTGAATCAGGAACTGGATGATAGGTTTGGGCAAAATTTCTTTTCTTTACTACCTGATCTCACTATGGAAATTAATTTTGACAGAGTTTCTAATCGAAGAGATTTCGAAATATATCAAAATCGTAACTTTAACGATAAAACAATTTTTGTTTACGGTGCCAGTACCAGAAAAGATAATGTTAAGTCATTTTATTTATTTAATGATACCGATACTCATAGAGTAAGAACGAGTCGATTATTCTCAAGTATTGAATCAAAGTTTATTGAGGACTTAATCATCGATATTGGCCTTATGCTGGAAGATACAAATTACACCGATAAGGAGTTATCAGGACGCCTTTCAATCATTAAAAAAATTGAAGGACAGCACAGTCTCAGATTAGTTTCTTCCAGTGCAAGACGTAACCCACTATTATATGAAATCTTGGGAAATACACGGTTTGAAATCGAACTGCCGGCAGGTGTATTACCCTTTACAAAAGCCCCTGTGATAACTTGGGCTGGAAATGAGGATATTCAACCTGAAGTCATACAGTCAGCCGAGATCGGTTTATTCAGTGAATTCGAAAACCGGCAATATTCAACTGATATAAAATTATTCAGTTATAAGATCACTGATCAAATTAATGAGAGCACTCAAAATAGTATTGATGCTCTAACCGGGTTACCTCAACAGTTTATCGTAATGGAGAATAATGGAACAACAACTGTCAAAGGTATTGAAGCATCCCTTAATTACAGCCCTCAACATAAAAAATATCGTTTTTACGGTGGATTAAGTAAGGTTAATGTCGACTCAACTGATGCGAAATCCCTGGCATCTTATCCTGAACTTACAGCCTTTGCCGGCGGCCATATCAAAATTAATCCTTACCATCAAATATCTACCGCAATTTCTTATGTTGATGATTTAAGCTGGATGGATAGTAATAGCCAACTCGATGACCACATAAAACTAGACCTTCGTTACCAGTATCTTATTAACAGAAAGTTTGATACCAAGCTTGAATTAATCGGCTACAATTTATATGAAAAATATGCTGAATATGTAAATAATGACTTTCAGGAAAGGTCATTTCTACTAAGGGTTTCAAGCAGATTCTAGAATAATGATGAAAGGATATCTTTTCCATAGATGGATGAGGATAATGCCTCGAACCTTACTGATAGTCGGATTACTATTGATGTCTCCGCTGGTGTTTGCCAGTGCCCAGAACGTATTAATTATTAAAAGTGCCAATAACAGTTTTTTTAATAGCACAATAGAACAGTTGATAAATCAAACCCGCAAACAAATCAAATTTCAAATTGAAACATTAAGTACTATAAAAACTAATATATCTCTGCTGGATTCATCAACATTAATTATTACTTTGGGTCTTAACGCTGCAAATTTTTTAAATGATAAAAAACTGAATAAACCCATTATTCATAGTTATCTAACCGAGTTTCAATATTTAAATCTTAAAAAACCGGACAACCATTTCAGTATTTTATTAGACCAACCTTTACAGCGGTACCTGAACTTTATCAAATACCTGCTAGCAACTCAAAATATCGGCATCATCAAACACAAAAACAATAAAATCAGTAGTAAAAAATTAATAGAACTTTCTACCACCTTTGAATTAAATCTGGAGCAATACTTATTTGAATCAGGAGATAACCCGGTAAATATGGTAAGAGAGTTACTACAAGTAAATGATGTTCTACTCAGTTTACCTGACCCTGAAATTTATAACCGAAAGACATTAAAGGGCATCCTACTAACAACGTACCGACAAAATAAACCCATGATCAGCTATTCACCGGCGCATGTTAAATCTGGTGCTCTGGCCGCAATATATTCCTCACCAGAGAATATTGGTAATCAAATAGCCGGCCTGCTCAACAAATTTCTAGAAGATAAATCCTTTAAACCAGAAAGCCATTATTTTGCTTCGGAGTATGGCATTTCCATAAACCATCGTGTCGCCAGATCATTAGGAATTAAGTTAATCGATAAAAAGGAAATTCTAAAAAATTTAAAGCTGGAACAGAACAAATGATTTATAAATGTGAACCAAATATAAAGTTGTTCCCAGATTCTGTGTTCAGTATTTATTTTTTGTAAGGAAACATAGAGATGCGGTTTCGAATAAAGTACCAGATACTGCTCATTGCAATGATTCCTGTCCTTCTGATCGACATATTATTTACCTATATAAATATTGTCAGCAGCATTAATCAGGCAGAACAGTTATTAAAAAGTAAAGGTGAAATAATTGCTCAACAGATTTCAGGTGCTTCCGAGTACAGTCTTTTGTCGGGACGTTTTGAACAAATCCATCATTTATTAGATCAATCTATCAACACTAATAATATTCTTTTTCTCGCCGTTTATGATACCGAAGGAGCGATAATAGCGCAGGCAGAAAGCACACAATATAAATCCAGTCTCAGTTCAGAATACTCTTATTATCGGCAGTCTATTCAAACAGAAAATATTGATTTTGAAGATATTTTTCAACCCGATGTGAACCAGGAGGGAATACCTTTGAGAAATTTAGGCTGGGTTCATATGTATATATCAAAAGACCATCTACTACAGAAGAAAGAACAAATTATTAAAGATGGCGCTATAATTTTCATTGCCATGTTGATCATTGCCATCATTCTCACTTTAAGTATAAGCCGACGTTTAATACGCCCAATTTATACCCTACTGCATCATCTAAAACAGATAGAAACAGGTCAGCTCGGAGAAATAATACATCCGGTAGAAGGCAATGAAATTGGGGATGTACAAAAAGGATTTAACAGTATGTCACAGGCTTTACTGGCTAACCGCATGCAGCTGGATCAAAAAATTAAAACAGCTACCCTGGAGTTAATGAATGCGATTACAAACCTGGAATATAATAACAGAGAACTTGCTATAGCCAGGGATAATGCGCAAAAATCCGATCAGGTTAAAACTCAGTTTCTTGCCAATATGAGTCATGAAATACGGACTCCAATAAATGGCATAAAGGGTTTTATAAACTTACTGTCAAATACCGGGTTAAACAGAGATCAGAATCGTTATGTCGATATCATAACCAGATCTACAATTGACTTAAGCAATATCGTTAATGAAATTCTTGATTTTTCAAAAATTGAATCAGGAAAAGTAGAGCTCATAGAAAATTCATTTGACCTTGTCGAACTAGTAGAAAGTACTCGAAATAGCCTATTCGCGAGCACACTTGAAAAAAATATTGACCTTTTCCTCACCATATACAGCGATACACCCCGATATCTTATTGGTGATCAAATGCGCTTAAAACAAATTTTAATTAATGTTATTGGAAATGCGATAAAGTTTACTGACAAGGGCTTCGTTTCTATCACGGTATATATGGAAGATGAAAGTGAAAATCAGATCATGATCAAATTCAATATAGAAGATAGTGGCATTGGTATTTCTGATGATAATCAAAAAAGCCTTTTCAAAGCTTTTAAGCAAATAGAGTCTGATTCAAACAGACGATTTTCTGGCACAGGCCTTGGACTTGTCATCTCCAAAAACCTGGCAAGCTTAATGGGGGGTGACATTATTTTACACAGCGAAGTTGACTCAGGCACTTTATTTTCAATCATAATTCCCTTGAAACCATCACCACAGGAAAAATCTCAACTAGAATATCATGAAAATGACCTGCCTACGTCTAAAACAGTAATGATATATGCATCAACACAACCCGCTTTAAACGAAATTCAGGCACTATTTAATCGAAATAACTTTAATACTGAAACTCAGTTAATTGAGGAAACAACGTCAGCAGAATATTTACAAAATCAGTTAACATTAAACCTTAATTATATTGATATAGTAGTGATCGACTTACGACATAGTTTCATGCACCCGAATCTATTTATTCCACAACAGGTAGTGGATAAGTGTAAGGTTATTATTATGCACTATGATTTAAGTATTATTGATATCAGTGACTACCCGGACTATCAATTTATTTCAGTGATCAATAACTCTAATAACTTAATACAACTGATTGAAAATCAAAAGACAGTCAGAAAAAGGAATATCTCAATACCTGTAGAAATACCTGAAACTCTCTCTAAAAGAATCCTTATTGTAGATGACAACTCGATTAACCTCGCTCTGGCCTGCGAGTTAACCCGCCTATGGGGACATAGTCCTGAACAGGCTAGTAATGCAACAGAGGCAATGCAACTATTCAAATCAATGAGTTTTGATTTAATTTTACTGGATATTCAAATGCCTGAAGTCGATGGTGTTGAACTCATGTTAATGATGCGCAAACAACAGCCCGAATTAACAACTCCCATCGTAGCCATAACAGCAAATGTACTGGATATGGAAAGAGAGCGTCTACTGAGCCTGGGATTTAATGCATATATCAGCAAACCTATTGATGAAAAAAACTTGCAGGAGCTACTTTCTCAGGAAGTTTCATTACAAGAACCCGTTCCACAACAAATTCTGACTGATAACCTGGATATTTCCATTGATTTTAATTTAACACTAATACTTTCAGCAAATAATGAAAAACTGGTTGATGCCACTTTCTCAATGTTACAACTTGAAATTCCAGATTATCTTGAAGATCTGGAAAAAACAATAAAGGCCACTGACAGGGATAAACTATCCAGCATAATGCACAAATTACAGGGTATTACCTGTTATATCGGACTTCCACGATTGAAAAAACTATTAACTGATTATGAAATATTGAAACTTGGAGATATTGATGACCTGATTGATATTTCAAACCAGATTAAAGATGAATTAAATAGAATCGATGAAGTCATCGAGTTGGACAAACAGACTACAGAATCTGATTAAGCAGTTTCCAGAACGACCATTGCCACCGCATAGTGTTTTTCATCAGATAATGATAGGAAAGCACTGCTGATACTTCTTTGTTTTATTAATTCAGCAGCAGCTCCATGAAAAACAAGTTCCGGTTTGCCCTCATCACTATTCACCACTTCAATACTGTGAAATCCGATTCCTTTGGCTATGCCCGTACCAAATGCTTTACTAGCGGCTTCTTTAGCGGCAAATCGTAAAGCCAGAAAACTCATGCTACTATTTCTTTTTTTATATTGTTGAAATTCCTGAGTCGTTAAAACACGATGAGCCACTTTGTCTCCAAAGCGCTCCACCATGCGTTCGAAACGAGCAATCTCGGCAATATCAATTCCGATTCCCGATACCATCAAACTTTACCGTTTAATTAATTCCCGCGGGCTTCAACAATAAGCCGTTTCATTTCACCTACAGAAGCTGCTAGTCCGTGAAAAACGGCATCAGCAATAATGGCATGTCCAATATTCAATTCAACGACCAGTGGATTACAGGCGATGTCCTGAACATTATGATAATGCAACCCATGTCCGGCATTCACCTGCAGTCCCTGATCATGGGCATATTGAATAGCATCGTTTATACCGTCTAACATACTAGCCCGTTGTTCATCATTCTGTGCATCTGCAAAATGGCCTGTGTGAATTTCAATTATAGGAGCCTTACAGGCCACAGCCGCATCTATTTGCTGTTTATTTGCATCGATAAATAGTGATACCCGAATATTCTTTTCTGCAAGCCGTTCACA
The DNA here is from genome assembly GCA_018669845.1 of Gammaproteobacteria bacterium. Lineage (GTDB taxonomy): Bacteria > Pseudomonadota > Gammaproteobacteria > JACNJF01. The sequence continues at coordinate 9,747 of JABHSO010000201.1, forward strand.
TGCCTGTTTAATTCGATCAAACCCTTCAATGACATCCAGTCCACCTTCAGTCGTTAGCTCTTCTCTTTTTTCAGGAACCAGGCAACAATCATGAGGCTGTAACTCCAGTGCAAAATCTACCATTTCATCAGTTACAGCCATTTCCAGGTTTAACTTGGTCTGCACCATTTGTTTTAAAAGGTGACAGTCACGTAACTGTATATGACGCCTGTCTTCTCTTAAGTGAAAAGTAATTGAGTCAGCACCCGATTGTTCTGCAATTACCGCTGCCGTTACCGGGTCTGGGTAACGGGTCCCTCTTGATTGCCTCAGTGTGGCAATATGGTCTATGTTTACACCCAGCAATACTTTTGAATTGTTCATGTCGCTATTTCTTTTTCATTTGTTGATAGAATTTACGTGATTGTAACGTTCTACCCTGCAGGTTGATATGTATTATTTGACGCATCAATCGTTTCGCTGCTCGCAATATATCAACTGATTCAAATTGACGATTATTGATAGCTTTCAATTCATAACTGGTAAACGAGTTGATAACTTCAACATTGGCTGGAATAAGACCGGAGATTTCATCAAAACCATAACGTTGTTCATCCTGCATCACTAGACCTGAGTTTGAGTCAAAGTTTAAATCAGGCATATAACCCAGTTCGGTAAGCAACTCTATCTCAAAATTTCTAAGCACTGCCTCAAGCTGAACATTCTGATGAGTAAGCTCTATCAACAGGTTTTGATAAAGCTGAAACAGAAGTACCTGCTCTTCATGTTTTGGCAATAAATAAAGCAGTAATTCATTAATATAAAAAATACTGGGGTAGTATTCCGCTGGCAGAGAAAGTTGATGGCTATCGATATGAGTTAGAATTTTTAGCTCCGAATGGCCTGTCCAACCTACTGACAGCCGATTACAAATCTGGAAACTTGCCACATCACGACGCTTTTTAGCACCTTTAACCAATACGCTAAGACGTCCAAAGTCCTGGCTAAAGAGGTCAAGAATTAAGCTCGAATCCTGATAATCTCTCCGATGCAGAATAAAGGCAGGCTGGTCATTAATTCGGTTTTGCATGGCTAAGCAATTAAAACAATTTCACCACAGAGGACACGGAGGTCACAGGGGGAAAATAGTTAGTCTTTGAATTAGTTTCAATTTAAGGAATAAAACAAACATGGTACACAAAGTTTACTTTCATCTCTGTGTTCTCCGTGTCCTCTGTGGTTAATAAAGGTTTTTGAAGTTAATCGTTAGAATAACCAAAAGCAGCCAGAGAGCGTTCATCATCTGACCAGCCTTCGCGTACTTTAACCCATAACTGTAAATACACTTTCTGGTCTACCAGTTGCTCTATGTCAGCACGTGCTTCAGAGCCAATTTTTTTCAGTAACGAGCCACCTCTACCGATAATAATACCTTTCTGAGATTGTCGCTCGACCCAGATTGATGCAGATATTCTCACCAGGTCTTTCTCTGTTTTGTAGTGATCTACATTCACGGTTAGAGAATAAGGTAACTCCTGAGTCAGAGTTCTAAACAACTTTTCTCTTACAATTTCGGCCACGATAAAACGCATTGGCTTATCGGTCAGTTGATCATCAGGGAAATGAGGGATGCCTTCAGGTAGTCTAGCCTGTATCTGGGACATCAGGCTGTCAAGATTCTCTTCTTTTAGCGCAGAAACGGGAATCATATCAATATTTGGCAGCAACCCTGAAATACGTAGCATTAATGGTAATAACTGTTGTTTATTGATCTGGTCTATCTTGTTTAAAACAAGAATAACGTTATCCATATTTTCTACTTTCTTAAGAACTTGTTCATCGTCACCATTAAAATTACGTACATCTAGCAATACGCAAATTAAATCAACATCCGTTAACATGCTGGTGGCAGCCCGGTTCATATAACGGTTAATGGCTTTTTTCTGATCCTGATGCATGCCGGGAGTATCAACAAAAATACATTGATATTCTGACGTGGTTTTTATACCAAGAATTTGATGCCGGGTTGTTTGAGGACGCTTGGCAGTGATACTGAGTTTTTCACCAACCAGCGCATTCATCAGAGTAGATTTACCGGTGTTCGGTTTGCCGATCAGTGCAACATATCCACATAAATAGTTCAGTTTATTTTCCATTTTGAGCCTGCTTCAATGCTTCAGCAGCTGCCATCTGCTCGGCTTTTTTTCGACTACTACCTTTACCCGTAGCAACGATATTTAAACCAGTAACCGAACATTCAATTGTAAATATCTGATCATGTGACTTACCTTCAGTTTTAGTCACTTTGTACACGGGAAGTTCAACTTTTCGGCTTTGCAGGTATTCCTGCAAAGTTGTCTTGGGATCTTTCAGGTCAACCGATGAAGGAAGAGTAACCAGGTAATCTTCATATAAAAATAGAATAGTTTTTTCACATTGATCAAACCCAGCATCCAGATAAATCGCCCCAAATATTGCTTCCAGAGCATCCGACAAAATTGAGGCCCGTCTATATCCTCCCCTTTTTAATTCGCCACTACCCAGCAAAAGAAACTCACCCAGATTGATGTCTCTTGCAACTGTGGCCAGGGCATCTTCTTTTACCAGGCTAGCTCTAACCCTGCTTAATTCACCTTCAGCAGCAGTATCAAGTCTTTTGAAAAGATACCCGGAAATAACCAGTCCCAACACACTATCGCCGAGAAACTCCAGTCTTTCATTGTTTTTATTCTTTGAATAGCTACGGTGTGTTATTGCTGTTTGAAGTAACAACTCATCATTAAAATGGTAATTTATTATGGTCTGTAACTGCTGAACAGACTTCACCGTTTAATCTCTACCGAGTATGTAAAGTGAGCACCGATAAATAAATCTGCTAAATAAGGTTTTCTAACTTCATATTCAACTGTCATGGTGGTTATATTGTTTTTACGCTCAAAAGTGAAATGCTCTTTCTTAACATCAAGCACCTGATTAATCATTAACCTTTTATTAAGCGCGAATAGTAAATCTCTTTTAGAGCGAGCATCTACAGTTTCATCCTGAACAACACCGTCCATGACCGACTTTAACTTAAAATAATCAAGGTAAAAGGGTAATACTTTAAATCCGGATACCACTAATAAACCAAAAATACCGATGACCGCTAACCAGCCAATAGTGGTTAAGCCTTTCTGTGAATGTTTGTTAATCATGTCAGTTCTCTAAAGTTGAGTGCCTATACGTGTTAAGTCTAGCCCACTACCACCACTTCGCCAATCCCAATGCATCCAGATAGTTACTGCTTTACCCACCAGGTTCTGCTCAGGTACAAATCCCCAGAAACGGCTATCATTACTATGATCTCGATTATCACCCATCACGAAATAATGACCTTCAGGAACAATAAGCTCTCCATTTGCACTAAATTTCACATTAGCATCAGTCATCATCGTGTGTTTAATATCACCCAGTTGTTCAATGAAAATTTCACCACCTTTCATATTATCGGAGGTTGTTCCCTGTCCTGCATAAGTTTCCTGAAACTCAATGGGTAAGGCTTT
>JABHSO010000019.1 GCA_018669845.1 Gammaproteobacteria bacterium
ATTATCCATCATGCCACTATAGTAGAAATTGATGGCGACAGTTACAGGAAAAAACATCAAGGTAACAACTGATTTTTAAAGCTACTCAACCGGCCATCCTAATTGTCGTCAAACCGGACAAAGTAATTGACGCGAGACAGTTTGTTGATAGTCTGGCTGAAGTAACCAGTCATTTTGACCAGGATGTGATCGAGCGAAGTCTTTTACAAACGTTAGTTGATTTTGCTCCATCATCAGAATATCGGCTATATAGAGTCTTATCACATGAACAAGAAATAGGCCTGGCACTAACTGCTTATGCTAAAAACAACATAATTGATACATTAGAGCATGAAATCAAGGATGTGAAACTTCCAGATGTGTTTCACCGTTCCATTCTGACAGCCATTGAAAAACAGTCTATTCAGATCATTAATGATCCTAAGGCGGATGATCAAACACACCTCATTTATCCTGCAAAAGATAAGAATAACGAAAATTATTCAGTCTTGATTCAGTCAAATAGAGAGCTAAATTTTGACGACCAGCGACTTATTCATGCTTTACTTAAAGTTTACTCAAACTATCTGGAGTTAATTGATAAAACTCGAAGAGATAAATTAACTCAACTTCTTAACAGGGAGACTCTGGATGCAGAAATTACGCGATTATTAATGCGCAATAATACCCCTGAAAGCAATTTTCTTAAGCTTCCAGAATACTCTCAGACTGATGCCCGTCAACCTTTAAAAAATAGCACTTATTGGCTAACCTTAATTGATATAGATTTCTTTAAAAATATAAATGATACCTACGGACACTTATATGGCGATGAAGTTCTTATCTTAGTGGCAAGATTATTAGAAGAAAGCATTAGGGAATACGACCTTGCTTTTAGATTTGGCGGGGAAGAGTTTGTAATTATTGCCGTATCAGATCAACTTGACACAGCTATCCAGGCATTTGAACGGATTAGAAAAGTGGTCAACGAGCACCCTTTTGCCAATGTTGAGGGCTTATCGATCAGTATTGGTTTTACTCAAGTAACCGATCAAATGTCTCCATCTGATGTTATTGGGGAAGCAGATTCTGCTCTTTACTACGCAAAAAATAACGGAAGAAATCAGGTTCAGTTTTATGATGAATTGGTAGATAAAGGTTTAATTGATAAAAAAAGTGAAGAAGATATTGAATCCGGTGGAATTGATTTTTTCTGATCTCTTCATTCAAGGTTTAAGTCGATATGTACAGTATTGATCTTAATTGTAATCGGGTTGTTACTTCAAAGATTTAAATTATCTTTTTCATTCGGTTGACTAAAAATTGAATTTTCAACTCCCTGTTAAATAAATATGATCATCAGAAAAACTTTTAGGCAATATGAATAATAAAACGAAAGGAACGATGTTTGTTCTTATTTGCGTTGCTTTGTGGGGGTTGATTCCTGTTGTCGCTCGAATGGGCCAATCATCACTGGATAACCATCAGTTTTTATTTTGGTCGAGTCTTATTTCGTTCATAGTATTATTTTTAAATGCATTCATGGTCGGTGAGGTACAAGAAGTAAAGTTTTACAGTCTGAAAGATTGGGTATTTATCATATTTCTTGGACTTTTGGGTACATACATATATTACCTGTTTCTTTATCTGGGCTATGCTCAAGCAGAAGGACTGGAAGTGTTGGTAATTCAGTATACATGGCCCATTCTAATCGTTGTGCTATCAGCTTTTATTTTAAGAGAAAAATTAACCTATAGAAAAATAATAGCGATAGCATTGGGCTTTTTGGGTGTGATGACTGTTTTATCCAAGGGTGAATTAGGGCAAATTAATGTTAGTAATCCTTCTGTGATTTTACTCGTAGGAGCAGGGGCATTTTGTTTTGCACTTTTTTCAGTATTGAGTAAGACTGTGAAAAAGTCACCCACAGTTGTGGTCAGTCTATATTTTCTGACTGCCTTGATTGCTTCATTCTTATCGATGTTATTTTTTTCCAAATTCCAAATGCCCACATCCGCTGAAATAATACCAATCTTACTGAATGGTGTATTAGTTAATGGGTATTCCTATATCTTTTGGAAAAAGGCTTTACACGCTACTGAAGCTTCTTATTTGGCACCGTTCACATACATTGCACCAATTCTTTCAGCTGTTTATCTGGTTATAATCTTTGGTGAACCATTTTTAATGGCCTATGCAATAGGGTTGATATTAATTGTTGCAGGTGGTTTGGTTAATAGTACGAGTAAATTTTAAGTGAACTCATCAGCTTACTATTCTCGAATACTGTGTTTTAAATACTTCGTAAATCCCCGTTAACAAAGAATCTTAGGAATTTACTATTATTTTGTGGACCTTGAGAAAGTGTCCTTATACCTGTATGCATTCTGATTTATGAATTATCATTAAGTGTACGATTCTTTTTAGCCTTTATAAGAAGCTTGGTGATAATTTTTAATTCTTTTTCCAGATCATAATATTTTTCACTGGTATCATCTTTTTCACTTTGTTCTACCAGTTCTGCTTTTAATTCAGACTCCTTATCTTTCAACTTACTTATAATTTTGACTATTTTTTCTGATTTTTTTTTCTGTTTCTTTTTTGACATGTCAAAGTATTCGTCAAGTTTATCTATCATTTTTTTAATACTCATATTCATCTCCCAGTTCTTTCATTTCATCCTCTTTCACCCACAAAGTAGTTGCTGAATTAAGGAATTTTCTACAGATACTATGTGAAAAACCTACATCATTGATCAAAGAGGACGCCATTGTTGAATTAATTTTATTTTCTCTAATCAGGGAAGCAATATTCTGATTCAATTTTTCTTCACTTTCATTGACCTTTGCCTTTTCTTTTTGAAGCTCAATTTGAGTTTGTATGTCTACTTCAGCGGTCTCATCTACCACATAGTCCCTTATTCTCTGGATTTTACGTAGCACAGTAATTAATTGTGCTCGTATTTCATTATATTTATCGATTGTGAAATTATTATTACTTTTAGCATAAAAATTCAGGTTTTTTTGTAATTCTCTAACATCCTTCACCATTTCAATGATATTTCTGGCGGTTAATTTTAGTTCATAGATTTTATTATTGTCTGCTTGGTCCATATAGGATTGGGATAAAGATGCATAATGAAGAATTTGACTGTAAAGGTTCTTGATATCTTGTTGATATATTTTGTCTATATCAATTTTTATCTGAGCATTAGAGTGTTTAACCACTTTACTGATTTCTGTGTCAGAAAAAATCTCAGATCGATGCAGGTTCATGGCATGCACAATAGCTTCCAGTGATTTATCGTAAAGATGAATGGTTTCCTTTCTTAATGCAGCCAGGGCGGTAGAGGGAAGTTCCATGACTTCATCGGTTAGATATTTGGCTTTACCACGTGCTGCAACATCAATATGAAACAGTGTCTTTAAATACCGAACCAGCGGGTTAATGAAAGGGGAAACTGCTAATACTCCAATTACATTAAAAATTGTGTGAAAAAGAGCCAGTTTCATTGCATAGTTAGTGTCGCTGATGGAAAATTGAGGTGCTAACCAGTCAACCAGATCTTTTAACTGGTAAATGAAAGCAACGGCAATAATGCCGGTTATTATATTAAAAATAAAATGTGCAACGGCTAATCGTTTACCATTTTTGTTTGAAGCCAGTGCTCCCATAGCAGCTGTTACTGTGGTGCCTACATTGGCACCAATTGCCAGAGAAAGCGCATTGATGTAATCAATTTGACCGGTTGCCAGTGCGGTAATAATAATGGCCATAGTGGCACTGCTGGATTGAATGACGACAGTAGCAACTGCACCAAACAAAATATATACAAACACACCCAGGTATCCCTGCATTGCATATTCTGCCAGATCAAGACCTTCTTTAAGGGTTTCGAATCCATCTTTCATATAACCTATACCCAGAAAGATAAAGCCCAGTCCGATTAAAACACTGCCGAGTCCTTTATAAGATGTGTGCTTTGAAAATTGCATGACAACACCGAAAATCAACATAGGCAATGCATAATGTGCAATTTTGATTTTTAAGCCGAGAGAAGATACTAGCCATGCAGTGGTGGTGGTACCAATATTCGAACCAAAAACTACGCCTACGGCCTGGGTGAGTCCAATGAGTTCTGCCGATAGAAACGAAATAATAATGACAGATACCAGAGAAGAACTTTGTACTATGGCCGTTGCAAGAAAGCCGGTGCCAATCGCTTTAGGTGTGGTACTGGTGAATTTCTCCAGCACAATTTCCAGTGTTCCTCCACTGAATAACTTAAAACCATTTTCCATGTAATGCATGCCAATTAAAAAGATAGAAATACCGGCTATGATGGTTTTTGCGTCAGTATTAGTGACAATAAACCAGGCGAAAAGTAAAAATAATAATGGGATTAAAATCTTTTTAAACATGGTAAATAAAGCTAATTTAAAATATGGATAGAGAGACAGCAGCACTGTAACTGTAAGTAAACTAATAATAGCTGTTTGCGGGTTAAAAGTCAGGTTTGGTGAAGGAGGGCAGGCTATTGTGATTACGATTAGTCAATCGATGCACTGTCAGATGGAAGGGGTGGTAACAGGTAGATCTGACCTACAGGGACGTGATACCTGTTATTTACTGTACACAAATTCTCCTGTCCCAAGATGCCCAATTGTTTTTGCAGTTGTGTGATCAATTTATGATTCGACAAAATTATGTTAAATCATTTATAGGTATTGCTTGAAGAATTAACACAAAAATAATCTTATTAATTTTGACTCAATGGGTGAACCAACGGGAAGGCAACAAGACTTACAATTTAAAAATTGTTATTTCCTTAATATGCAGCGGGTTATTATTGAAATATGGTAGCAATAATGTAATATTCTTAATAATTATTGAGAAAATCCCCATTCCAGGATACAGATAGAAATTAAGTGTACTGCAAAGTGGATGGGACTTTACAATCACCCTGACAGGTAACTTTTCGTAACCCCTGTTTTACTAACAGTAAATTGGGGAACAAGCGAAACATTGGAGTATAAACATGGCTAGTAAACCCGCTAAACAGACCCTGCTAGTTCCTATTGATTTTTCACCCTACTCAAAAACTGCCCTGTTGAAAGCCTGTGAACTGGCCGACTGCCTGAAACTATCCATCGTAGTATTACACGTCGTACACGACCCTTCCCAGCTTCCTGGCTACTATGTCAAAATGACCAAAAAGAAACATCTGATCAGAATCGAAGATGTTGCAAAGGAAATGTTTGAAGAATTCATGGCGATGATATTAAAAGACAACCCTGAATTAAACTGTCTCAAAAAATCAAAATCCATACTGGTAACCGGATTGCCTGTGAGTCGAATTCTGGAAGTGGCCAAGCGGGTCAATGCCAGCATGATCGTCATGGGCAGTCAGGGACGAACAGGACTGGAGCACATCATGCTAGGGTCTAAAGCCGAACAGGTTGTGCATTTATCCCCTATACCCGTCACCATCGTAAAAATTTAATAAACTGAATAAAACAACCTTTGACAGAAAACACCTTTTCCCCGGAATTTTAATATGTTACTGAATAAGCTGATTAATACCCGACACTTCAACAGCAAGCTACTGTTTCTGCTTCTGGCCGGGTTCACCCTGATGCTTGCGCTGCCGGCACTGGCCGCATCAGAAGGCAATGCCGAGATGGCATGGGGTCTTATGGGTATGAAGTTGTACGGTGGCCTTGCACTGTTTCTGTTTGGCATGGAACAGATGTCAGACTCATTAAAGGCAGTAGCTGGTGATCGTATGAAAGACATCCTTGCCAAGCTCACCGCCAACCGCTTCATGGGTGCGATAACAGGTGCCTTTGTCACTGCTGTCATCCAGTCCTCTTCGGTGACTACGGTACTTGTAGTAGGTTTTATTTCTGCCGGCCTGATGTCTCTGGCCCAGTCTGTAGGCATTATCATGGGTGCCAATATAGGCACCACCATCACCGCCCAGATTGTCGCATTCAAGGTGACCAAGGCTGCACTGCTGATGATAGGTATTGGTTTTACCATGCTGTTTGCCTCCAAAAAAGACAGTATCAAACATTATGGAACCATGCTGATGGGACTGGGACTGGTATTCTTTGGCATGAGCGTCATGAGTAACGCAATGAGCCCCTTACGTACTTACCAGCCCTTCCTTGATCTGATGATCCAGATGGAAAGCCCGATGGTGGGTATACTGGTAGCCGCTGCTTTTACCGGCCTGATACAGTCTTCATCCGCTACGACTGGTATCGTCATTGTCATGGCCAGTCAGGGATTCATCACCCTGCCAGCTGGTATAGCACTGGCCTTCGGTGCCAATATTGGTACCTGCGTAACCGCTCTACTTGCCTCAATAGGAAAACCAAGGGAAGCCGTGCGAGCGGCTATGGTACACATCGCGTTTAATGTTCTGGGGGTAGTCGTCTGGATAATGTTTATCGACCAACTGGCTGCATTTGTAACATCATTTTCACCCACCCATCCTGAGCTCAGTGGAGTTGACAGACTGGGGGCTGAAACCCCACGCCAGATAGCCAATGCACACACAATCTTCAATATTGCCAATACCGTTATTTTTATCGGCTTTACTACCCAGTTTGCTCGCGTGGTTGAATGGCTGGTTCCGGATGCTCCGCTGGAAGAGGTAAATATTCTGGATGTACGAGCTAAATATCTGGATGAAGAACTCCTGAGTACCCCTTCACTAGCACTGGACAGGGTACGTCTTGAAGTCCTGCATATGGGCGAAAAAGTACAACACATGCTTGATAGCATTATGCCAGCAATACTTTCAGGTAATCGAAAGACCCTTATAGACATCAGAGATCAGGATGAAGAAGTTGATTTACTGTATGACCAAATTATCGATTATATGGGCAGAATCAGTAAAGGAACTCTCTCTAATAATCAGATGCAGGATTTTTTACAGCTCATGTCTGCGGTAAATCAGCTTGAGAATATTGGAGATACCATTGAAACCAATATGGTTGACCTTGGGTTCAGTCGTCTTGATGCTGGATTTTCTATCAGCGAGCCCACCGAGAAAGTCCTTTCTGACTTTCAACATGTGGTTAGCCGATCTGTCAGTAATGCCATACAGGCGGTCTCCCAGAACAATCAGAATGCAGCCCAGCTGGTTATTGACATGAAGCAGGAGATAATAAACCTGGTTAACTCAGCCACCGAGCACCAGGCAGAAAGGCTGGTCGCAGAAGAGCCTAACAGAATTGCAGCTTATACCATTGAGGTCGATATCATGGAAAAGCAGAGAAGGATCTATTCTTTTGCGAAAAGTATGGCAAAATCCGTTATACCGGACGAATAAATCGTTTAACACAGACTGAGAGAGTAAATTATTATGGGGCTGGATAAACTTATAAAAAAACTAAAGCAGAACCTGAATAAAGGGACTAAGAGCAAAAATGAAATCAGATGTGAACAAATTGACAGCCTTCTGGAAAAATTAAAAAAGAAAGAGCGCGAATTAAAAAATCTGCTGGCAGATGAAAACGACAAGAGTGAGCGCAAACATTTGAAACTGGAGCTAAAAATTGCTTCGGTTGAGCGTAAAAAAGGTCTCAAACGTCGTGCTGAACTGAAGAAAAAATGTAAATAGATAGCTATCTATTTACATTTTTATCACGCCCTGTTGAGTGTTCCACAGTTAAAGCAAAAAGTCTTCAGACGCCAGATTTAAAGGTACCGCAGATAAACATACAGTGTGGCAATGCATATACTGACTAGCATCAGTGGAAAAGCCATCGCCATGAATGGCAGAAATTGTATTCTATGACCAGCCCGTTCTGCAAAACCGGCAACTATCAGGTTTGCACTTGCTCCTATCAAAGAACCATTGCCACCCAGACAGGCTCCAAGTGCCAGTGACCACCACAGTGGCATGAGGTTTTCAGTACCACCGAATGTTGGTGCCATGGATTCAATCATTGGAATCATGGTGGCCACAAACGGGATATTATCAACCAGTGCAGAGGCAATCGCCGAAACCCAGATAATAGCAATTGCAGTTACCGTTATATCTCCGCCGGTCATACCAACTACCCAGTCGGCCAGCATTTTCAGCAGGCCAGCATGCTCAATTCCACTCACTACTATGAACAGGCCAACAAAGAAAAATATAGTCACCCATTCAACCTCTCCAAACGTATGATGCACATCATCAGTCTGTTGTTCGGCATCTCTGCCCAGGTTACTCAGCAACAGCAGCAACCCAGCCCCAAGCATTGCGATGGTGGCTGGTTCAAGCTTCAGCGGGTGAGCAAATATAAAACCTATAACCACTAGTGAGAGAACTGCCATGGACTGTTTCAGCAGCAGGACATCGGTTATTGCTTCCCGCTCCCGAAAGTTCATGATGCGTTGGCGGGCATCATCGGTAGCTTCCAGCCCCTTTCCCCAGATAAAATAGATAATAATCAGGGTGACTAACATGATTAACGGGGTTATAGGCGCTAAATTGTAAAGAAAGTCGTTAAAGCTCAGACCAACAGCAGAACCTATCATAATGTTTGGTGGGTCACCGATTAATGTTGCCGTTCCACCAATATTGGAAGCAAAAATTTCGGCGAACAGATAGGGGTAGGGGTTAACTTTGAGTTCTTCTGTAATCAACAGGGTAACGGGTGCAATAAGCAGCACCGTGGTCACATTATCCAGAATTGCCGAAAACACTGCAGTCACAAGAGACAGCATCAGCAGGATTCCCCAGGGTTTGGCATCAACCTTTTTAGCAGACCAGATGGCCACAAACTGGAATACTCCGCAACGTCGGGTGATGGCTACAATCACCATCATGCCTGTTAACAGCCCTAGTGTATTGAAATCCACCCCTGCTATTGCCTGCTGCTGATTCAGAACGCCCACTGAAATCATCAATCCCGCACCTATCCCTGCGACAATGGCACGATTAATTTTTTCCGTAATAATAACAACATAGGTCACGATGAAAAGAATGCAGGAAACCCAGAAAGGATCCATACCAAAGATGACGTGTGAAACTACTTCAGACTCTCCATGCATTTTCAGTCCAGCCCTGAGTTATCTGGAATAGATTTATTTTTAATCACCTTGCAGTTTTCTGTGATAGATTGTTTTTTTCCGGTAGCCCCCTGAAACTCACTGCTCTCACCGGAAAATATATTCATGACCAGCTTATCCAGTATATCCCAGGCTGAAACCATGCCCACCAGCTTCTTTTTCTTTCCCTTCACCACTATCACCGGCAGACTGCTACCCGGATTCTGTTCTAATAGTTCCAGTACTTCGGGAAAAGATGTGGAGGGTTTACAAAATAGCAGATGTTTCTTTTTCTCAAGAAATTCTGTAACTGGCTTATTACCAATTTTGCCTAGTCTTTCATACAGCACTTCAACCTCATCCGGCATGAAATTTAGTTCTTTCAGGCCGAAGTTTATCTGAGCCGCTTTTGGTAGTAACAGAGTAATCATTCGTCGGATTCCAAACAGACCAATAAACTGTCCGTCATCATCAACCACGGGAAGATTACGAATCTGATGCGTGTGCATTATCTTAAGGGCATCACATACCCTGTCTGCCGGACTGAGTTTTATCAGACGAAAACTCATTATGTTTTTAGCTGTCATTAGTAGGCTCCTTTGTGACGGATAATAACTATCCAACAGGAAAGTTAATGCTTGTGAGTCTCACAATTTAAATCATCAAACCTCTACCATGAAATAGATACTCGCAGAAAGAATTGCTGCTAAAGGTACTGTTTTAATCGCATGCTGCGATAATCTTAAAAGTCACTATTGATAATCTTTGGTGACATTCGGAACGCGGTACCCTCAAATTTTTTGCATGATGATTAATAATATAAACGGCATGCTCAAAAATTAAATTTCCAGCAATAATTTGCCTCTACAATCCTATTTCATTTGTTTTAATTTTCTCAGGCCTTTTTTACGTTGGGCGCAAATTATATCTATTTCTTTCTGCAAATTATCTCTTTTACCTTTGTCTTTTTCATTGTCCAGTTTATTACGCTGTTTTTTACACTTAGTTTTCAGTTTATGAAGAACTTCTTTTAGATACTTCCTTTTATTGCGTTGCTTTTTTTTACTTTCATCAAAAAAATCGCCAATAGCATTTAATAATTTATTGGTAGTCATAATTTCCTCTTACTGAGTTTTGTTATTCATTTTTTGTATTTGTGTGATTTCATTAGCCTCTTCCTCATCGAGCAGGACGCTACGCTCAGCAGCTTGTTGTTCATAACTGCCTTTCGCAAACAGCACTTCTCCCATTTGCACAAGATCTTTTGCCACATCATAGGCATATGACGTATCGTTCATCAGTGAGGTTGCCATCTGTGCCGTGATCGACCCTTCTCGAATTAAACGCTCAATCGTTTCATTAACTTCCAGTTCATGCTCTTTCATTTTAAGTTTAACCAGATCCATGGACAGGATATCTTCTAGCTCTTCCTGATCCGCCCTGGCTTCCTCCAGTCTGCGTAATACCCAGCCCAGTCCAAACCGTAGTTTATTGTATTCTTTGCGGATAAACTGGTTGTCTGAAGCAATATACAGTACCAGATTATTATGCATATGTTTGGTATCCTTGATGGCTTCAACGATGTCCTGACCGGCTGCTCTTAACAGGAATAGTTCATCGGACTGCTCAGCTGTCATGGTTGAGTTAGCCTTGCTGATGAACTCGATTATTTCACTGTAGAGTCCCTTTACATTATTGTCATATTCACTTTCCATATCGATAGTTAAAGGTTTTCCGGGTTCACTCACCACCTCTTTCAGGTTACGTTCAGACACTATATCGTGACGATGCAGGCTCAGTCCATGCGCAATAATGGCGAAGGCATTGTCATATAGATGGATGGTCTCCTTACGTACTGATTCTAAAGCTGTATCAGCAAGTTCAATAGCGGATTCATGTAGATATTTGGGTTCTGCCCTTGAAATTACTTTTTCAGGCATGACACGATTCAAAAATGTTACTAGATGTTGAATGAAAGGCATCATCGCGACGATACCAATGGTATTAAAAATGGTGTGAAAAACAGCTAGTTTTAGCGTGTAATCATCAGCCGCGATACCAACCGTGCTACTGACAATATCGACCAGGTCGCCAATCTGGTAGATAAAGGCGATGGCGATGATACCGGTTACCATATTAAATATAAGATGTGCCCCGGCAAGACGTTTACCCTGAACATTGGAACTCATCGAACCCAGTATTGCCGTAATAGTGGTACCTACATTTGCCCCGATGGCCAGCGCTAGTGCGTTATCATAGGTAATTTGATGAGCAGAAAGTGCCGTTATAATAATCACCAGTGTTGCATGACTGGATTGCATGATGACTGTAGCAGCTATACCCAGTCCTGCGAACAGGAATAATCCTGCATAACCACTGACTGCAAACTGCGCAAGGTCGATGGTGTCTTTAAATGCTTCGAATCCTTCCTTCATATAATGGATTCCCAAAAACAAAAAACCTAGCCCTGCAAGGATGTAACCGATGCCCTTTAAGTGTTTGGATTTTTGAAATACCAGTAGAATGCCAAATACCAGCATGGGCATAGCGTAAGCTGATATTTTTACCTTCATACCAAGACCGGCTATCAGCCAGGCACCGGTTGTAGTGCCGAGGTTTGCACCAAAGATTATACCGATACCGGCAGCCAGGTTGATTAGACCTGCACTCAGGAAAGAGATGGTAATGACAGAAACCAGAGAGCTAGATTGCATAAGACTGGTTGAGACAACTCCAAAACCAAGGCTCTTCCATTTACTGCTAGTTGTTTTTTGCAGTATTTTTTCTAATATACCGCCAGTAAATGCTTTAAAACCTTCTTCCAGAAACAGCATTCCAAAAAGAAAGATTGCGACTCCAGCAGCAATTTCTTTAAAATTGGGGCTAAGCCAGAACCCGTATGCCATGACTGTCAAAATAGTCGGCAGTATTATTTTTTTTAACATGTTCAGTGTTTCTCACAGTAAAGGTGTTCAATAAAAGGTGTAGATATATCATTTCTCCGTCAACGGGTTGATTTCTCTTTATTTTTAATTAAACAGAAATAAACCTTTAATTGAAACGGGTTATAGCTTTGGTGATCAATTTCAGATTGTCTGGAATCTAGCTTTCATTTCAGTTGTTTTGCTATGTGATTCAGGCAGAGTTTAGTTTTTTGATTGTTGGAAATATATTAATTTTCGCCCATTGCCATTGATAAATATGCATACAACGATAAATCAACTTTGATCAATAAATTATCAACAAATTTAGATTAAGTTTTAGACCGCACAACTCATTAAAAAGCAGGATGCAAATATATATCTTTATGACGTCAATGATAGCACTCGTAAATAAGTGTGAACAATGTAAATATAAATATTTACCATAAAATTTGTCAGGAATATTCAATACCATCACTATTCCGGTGTAGCGTATTAATCTATGTTAAAAAGACTGGGTATTCTCTAAGTTAAATCCTGATTTTAATAAAATTCTGACCTAATGCAGAATTTTACAGTTTAATCTTTCACAGTGCAGAATTGGAATGAAAAATGAAACCTGGAGGAGTGAATTACAGGGAATAAATTTTCATCAATCCAACGATCTACACGATTATCTTGCTTACAATAAGGCTTAAGTAGGGTGACGGTCAGTTCCCCATCTGAATACCTTCCTGTTACGGGAAATCACTGAGTAATGCAGTTTAGACAGCTTCAAAAATTAATTTATTTATGCTTTTACGATTGCCCTTAGGTAAGTGATAGAAGTGCTGCTACCAGTAATTCAGGATCGTAAAGGGGAACACTGGACTTACTGACCAGTTTGGTATCGATGAGCTGGATACCCAACTCTTTTAGTAAATCAGCCGATACATGATTTAACTGACTCTTAAACCGGCTATCCAGCAGAATGAAGTTAATCAATCGCTCTGCACCGGTTTTTGATCCTGCATCCGCTCGTAGATACTGTAGCAAAGTCTTAATTGATGAATCCATCGTCATGCCAATCTGTTCTGGATCCTGACCAAGGTTAGGGATGTATACCTTGGGGCAGTCATTGCTGGCAATCGCTTTGCCAACACCATCGGGTAATAAATTGGCTATCAGGCTGGTATAGAAGCTACCTGGTGGATAGCAGATTAATTCGGCATTAGTGATCAGTTTGCGATTCTTCTTTCGAAGCTTAGCCTGTGCTGGCATTAATCGATCTGGATCAGCTGATAGAAATATTTTATTAATCTGGGATGCTAGCGGTTTTTTTTCTTTACCGGTCAGCCGATGCTGTCCAATTATCCGGCTGCCATCTGCAAGATCAGCACCCAGTGACAGGTTATCATTAACGGTAGCCCTAACGGTTCCACGTACCCCGACCAGTTTGGAAAAAAGGAAAATTATTGGGTCAAGATGCTGGTGATTATTAAGGTAGCCACCAGTAAGAATAAGATTTCCAATGCTGGCACCGCGTAAATTAAACGAGGGGGGCATTGCTTCGATGAAGTAACCCAGTTGGGTACGAATGAGTCGTCGCATCGGGTTAGGTACAGCTCGCACAAGTTCATCTTTACCTGAGCACATTGCTTCCAGTATTAACAATAGTTCAGAATTTTTTGAGTTTTTATTAAGTCGGTGTGTGAACAGTTGGTAGACTTCTGGGTGCCCGGTAATAGTTTCATCTGCCAGCGCCATCAGGCGACTGCGCAGGTCACCTATGGACGGCATCTGAAATGTTTTACGCAGCTCAGCAGAGCTTCCACCAGAATCGAATGGAGTAACCATGTGAACGGAATTATGTGTATATAACTTGAGAACCTGGCTAAATTGATTGAGTGCAGAACCGCCACTGAAGAACAGCATATGTGGACCGAGTTCTGGAGATTTCCTGTATCGTCCTGCACGTAGCAGGTCGGGCATCTGTACAGCGCGGGTTACGTGGATGCTATTCATATCTGCTAATAATAGGAAACCTTATTACCTTTACAAGCTGTTATTCGATATTAGCCATAAAATGTTGTAGAAATACTAAGCGTAATTGACTTATATCAGAATAGTCATTGAGAAGTGATTAAGGGTTATGACTGAAAGACATTACGTATTACCAATATACTACGCTGAAATGAATATAATTGATGTCTTTTTAAAGTTATGTGTTATAGATATATTTTCAGGCCAAGTCTCTGGAGGTACTTTTGCTTAACCTTGAACCTAGTATACGAAATGCTGTGCGTGCCCTGATCATCCGTGACAGCAGGGTTTTGTTAATCCGCAAGGAATACGAAGATGGTAGCGAGCTGTTCGCGTTACCGGGTGGAGGGCAGGATACGGGGGAAACTCTCGCGTCAGCCCTTATCAGGGAATGCAAAGAAGAGGTCGCTGCTGATATCAGCAATATCTCATTGTTACATGTGGTCGACTGGTTTAAAGCACGCGATACAATTCCCCCCTCAACGCGTCAGCATGTGGAGTTTTTATTTGCATGTGATGTAGATGATTCGTATATAGCGCAGAATGGGTACCACCCGGACAAACATCAGGTCGAAGTGATCTGGGTCAATCGGGATGCACTCGATAATATACCCTGCCACCCAAATTCCATGCTAGCCTTGTTGTCGGGAATTCAACATAAAAAACCAGCGATTTATCTGGAAACAATTATTTAACCATGCAGATACCAAAGAGTATACGTGAGAATTTACGCTTTCTGATTATTGAGGTGGGTTCGCAGGTCGCTAACCTGCAGACCTATTTTGATACTCACTCAGTAACGGTTGCAAAGCGAATACTCGACCGTAGTGGTTATACTAATAATCTTAAAACACGTATTCATAGTAGTTGTCTGAGCAGGATTGAACGGGATAAAAATGTTCGGAATGCCGCCAGTTTATTGCGCTCAACTGAAAGCGTAGCAACTGATCTGGTACGCATTGCAGAATTGTGCCGTGACTGCATTCAACAGGTTGGTTATATCAGTAATACAAATCACCTGCCATCAAAACTGTATGTGTCTCTGCTGGGTCGAATCAGTAAAGGTATCCGTATCATCGATTTGGCTATTATAAACAGTGACACGCGACTCGCGTTAAAGATTGGCCGTATAGAGAATAAGCTGGACTGCGCTTACAGAAAGCTACTGAAAAAATACATTCGTGACCTGAAACAGCAGAAAAAAAAGAATACCGAAGATTTGGTCGCGGCTCTGTTTGTTGCGCACTCACTGGAGCAAATGGGTGATGTTTTGCTGAATATCAGTGAGTCAATTATTTCAGCCAACCTGGGGCAACCTTTTAGTACCGACCGCTATCATTCTTTACAGGCTTCCGTTGAACTATTGAACGGTGTTGATAATGACTCCGATCTGGTGCTGGAAACAGTCGCTCAGACCAAATCGGGTAGTGGTATTTCCGGAGTCAGTACGACCGATCAGGAAGGGGTTGAACAGCTGGCTATTTTCAAGGATGGTCAGAAACGAAAGGTGAAGGAAGAACGTCAGGGTGTAGAAAGCTGGCACGAGATTTTTCCCGGTCTGGCCCCTAAGATTCTGTCTTATCACAAGCAGGGTCAGTCTGCGTCATTACTTATCGAACACCTTGCTGGATTGACCTTTGAAAAAATTCTATTGCACGAGCCGCCAAAGTTGTTAGATCAAACCTTGAAGCAACTGCAAAAAACCCTTAAACAGGTCTGGAATGGGACGCGTACAAAAAAAGCAGTGTCGGCAGATTACATGGGGCAACTGCAAAAGAGACTGGCTGATGTTTATGAACTACATCCTGAATTTGTGCAGAGTGATATGCTGATATGTGGTGCTACCGTTCAATCATTTGATACCCTGTTGAGCAGGGCGCAGAGTTATGAGAAAAAACTCAGGGCTCCTTTCGCTGTTTATATCCATGGGGATTTTAACGTGGACAATATTATTTACGATCCGTTGGAGAAAAAAATAAATTTCATCGATTTACATCGTTCCAGCTATATGGATTATGTGCAGGATATTTCGGTATTTATGGTTTCTAATTATCGATTGCGAGTGGTAGATCCTGTTATTCGCAGGCGTATTCGTGAACTGGCCTGTAGTTTTTATAGCTTTTCGGCTGCTTATGCGAAGAGCAAGGGAGATAATAATTTTGATCTCCGGCTGGCACTAGGGCTGGCACGCTCATTTGCTACTTCGACTCGTTTTGTAGTCGATAAAACATTGGCTCGAGCCATGTGGTTACGCGCTCGTTACCTGCTAGAGAGTGTGCTGTTAACTGATCCAAAACAAATGCATAAATATCGCATACCCATTAAGGAGTTGTTCGTTGGCTAATTTAAAAATAGGTGTTATAGGTATCCCCGGAAAGTGGTCTACCGAAGTTCTGGCAGATGCCGTTGAGAAAAAAACGGGTTTCAGACTGGTCATCGATATGGCAGATGTCAGTCTCGATCTTGAAAATAATACGCTGGTTGCGGGTGGCAACAACCTGTGCGAACTTGACGGTTTAATGGTCAAAAAGATAAGTGCGGTTTACTCCCCGACGACGCTGGACAGGCTGGAATTGCTGCGTGTCGCTGAACAGGCAGGTGTTCGCGTATTTAGTCCGGCATTAAGCATGTTAAGGCTCATAGATCGACTCAGTTGCACGGTAACGCTACGTAATGCAGGCATACCTATGCCGGATACGCGGGTTACCGAAGATATTGCAGTAGCAATGCAAACCGTCAGAGATTTTGGCAGTGCAGTATTTAAACCTTTGTATTCGACCAAAGCTCGTGGTATGACTATCATCAATGCTGAACAGGATCCTGATGAACTGGAACGCAGTATTCGCGATTTTAGTGCGAACAATCAAATGATGTATATTCAGCGAAAAATCAACTTGCCAGGCAGAGATCTGGGTATGGTATTTCTGGCTGGAAACTATCTTGGTACCTATGCTCGCGTTCCTCAGGGTGAAGCCTGGAATACCACCATTCATAGCGGTGGTCGTTATGCCCCACATACACCATCGGATGATGTTATAGAGCTTGCACACCGCGCTCAGGCTCCATTCAATATGGATTTTACTACTGTCGATGTTGCCGAGACCGATTCCGGCCCGATTGTTTTTGAAGTATCAGCGTTTGGTGGGTTTCAGGGTACCAAAGACGGTATTGGTATTGATGCAGCAGCACTGTATGTGGATCATGCCCTGAAGGAACTTGCCTAATGGGTTGGCCTAATGGATAGACAATAATGGGTCGACGCATCGCCGCCATTATCCGGCATGGAGATTATCATCAGATAGCGGGCGCACCTAGTGCACATCAGCCTTTTCCATTAAATACCGATGGCAAAAAACATGCAGTTGAAGCGGCTGCGATTATCGATAAAATACAGCAGCAATATGGGTGGGCTGTGGCCGCTGAGATTGACTGTTCACAAATGCTCAGAGCCTGGCAGACGGCTGATATCATAGCGGAAAACCTTGCCTCACAGCATGATCTGCAGAGTTTCGATGAACTGGCAGAACGTGGTGTTGGATGTGCAGCTAACCTGACTGCCGGGCAGATAGTGAAAATCATCCATGATGATCCACGCTACCCGGAGCTTCCACAAAACTGGAAGTCGAATAGCGAGTATAGATTACCTTTGCAAGGTGCCGAGTCACTACTTGAAGCCGGAAAGCGTGTTGCTGAACACCTAAACAGGCGTCTATCCGAAATACCTGACGATGGAGTAGATAGACTTAAACTGTTCGTCGGACATGGTGCTGCTTTTCGACATGCAGCCTTTCATCTTGGGCTGATGGAATATGATGATATCGCACGCCTGAGTATGTTTCATGGACGCCCCGTGTTTGTGGAATTACTGCAGGATGGTCGTTGGTCTCATATTACTGGCGATTGGAAAGTAAGGGCAATAAATTCCGAGTTCAGAGATTAGGTAATGGGCAAAAAATTTAAAACTACTATTTTCCCCTGTTATCAGGGAGAAGAGTGGACGGGTACACAATTACCCACGGTAAGTGAGGACTGGCTAGTTGGAAAGAAACGATCTTTGAGTAAAGATCGTTATCATAGGGAAGCATACTCTAAAGAGTTCAAAAAAGTTATTGGAGAGGAAGCCTGGAAATGGCCCCGGCGACCTCTATACTTCATATCCGATATGCACGGAGACGCCGATGCATTTATTGCTTCACTGGTAGCATCTGGAGCGATTAAAAAAACAGGTCCTAAGGATAAAGATCTTAAGGTGACCGATGCCTGTCTGAAAGGTAAAATTCTTATTGGCGGTGATTGTTTCGATAAGGGACCAAGTACGCTACGTCTATTAAGGGTAATTAAAATACTACTGCATAAACATGCTGACGTACTGATTCTTGCCGGTAATCACGATATCCGCATGATGCTAGGTATCAGCAGTATCGACATGGAAGACGATCCCCGAACCGATCATTTTTTTATTCGCATGGGCAGGAAGATGGTGCCATTTCTGAAAGAAATCAGTATGGAGTATTTACAGGGTAAAGATGCGTTACGGGATGTACCTTCTGCTCGTGAATGTCGACGAATACTTTATCCAC
>JABHSO010000173.1 GCA_018669845.1 Gammaproteobacteria bacterium
TCTTAATAACACTATGATTTTTTTCAGCAGTGTCGTTTTTCCTGTACCGCTGAATGCGGAAAAACCTATAACAGGTGGGCGCTTTGTATGTCTGGACATAAGTTAAAACTAACTGTATTTTTTCAAGTCTTGAGGTGTATTAATATTGGTAAAAAGCTCACTATCATCAAATTCAACCAGCGTGAAATTGTGCTGCTGATACCATAAGTCAATTTTTCGCTCACCAGTTTTTAGAAATTGTTGAAGACTACCAGCTAGTTTCAATGGAATCAGCGCATACACAGGTTGCATTCGAGAGCCATCAGAAGCTATCGCCAGATCAGCAGTAGACTCATTCAACCCCTGTTTCATTTTGTTAACATAATCTTCAATGATTACCGGGCCGTCACAGGGCATCGTAAGAATATAATCGGTGCTTACATTAGACATGGCAGCCAGAAAGCCAGCCAGAGGGCCCTGAAAATCATTTAATGTATCTTCTACAACCGGGTATCCAAAAGCAGAATATTCATCCAGATTCCGATTAGCATTGATGATGATTTTATCGCTTTGCTGACTGATCGCATCGATGACATGTTTAACCAGAGAGCTATTTTTATAGTTGACCAGACCTTTATCCTGACCACCCATCCTGCGTCCTTTTCCACCCGCAAGTATGACTACGGTAATATCTTCAATTTGCAGTTGATTCATGCACTTCTAGATTTGTAATTATCAATATCTGTAATTTTATCTGATTTTTTACGAGGTTTCAGGTTTGTTAGTTTGCCGCTATCCAACTGCAGGCGTTCATCTTGAAGACCATTAAATATATCGGGATCATGACTGGCGATAATCATCGCTATACCGCGACTCTTGAATTGTTTAAGCAACTTTAGAGTTCTGATTTTTGAAACCTGATCAAGGTTTGCCGTAGGCTCATCAAGCAAAACCACTTCAGGATTTCTTAAATACGCTCTAGCGATAGCAACACGTTGTTTTTCACCACCGGACAAACTCTTCGCATTTTGATGAATAATATCTTGTAATCCAGCCCATTCAATCGCTTGATCGATGAGTTTCACAGGTTGTCTGCTGACTTTAACCAGGTATTGAAGGTTCTTTTCTACGCTGCCGTCAAACATGTAAGGCTGCTGATGCAGGTACATTATATTTTTCAGTAATACAGACTTGCCCTGCCCCCACTTATAATCTTTATTATTAATTCGGATCAGCCCACTGTCAGGTCTTTCCAGGCCGGAAATTATTTTAAGTAATGTTGATTTACCCGCACCATTTTCACCAATTAAGAGAGTACAACGAGCATTTTTGATCTTTAAACGAGCATCTTTAACAACCGATTTAGAACCAAAAGCCTTGTTTATGCCAAGAAAATTATATTCAAAAGAGTTCATTGTCGAGTTAATTTTTATAATTAGTAACTAATGATTAAGAGAAATTTGAAAGCTGTACAGACAATCAAATAATACCCTATAAGCTTTATTTTAATAAAGAACAATAAAGGGATATCAATAGATCCCGAAAATAGATAACAATCGTTTTCATTTGGTTTTAGTTGTCATATGATAATTAACATAAAGCAATTCCAGTGCCAAAAATGCTTTAAACTGTAACACGATAAAAATAGTGGCATTAATCAATAAGTTAAAAGCTAAAACTATTGAAATTTATAGATTGAACATTATTAACCAATGAAGCTATACATTTATATGGGTCAAAACATCCCAATAAAGTCTATTATCAGTGGGATTTTTTGATCCAGTTTATATTCGTCCAGTGAATTTAAAGGATAAACCATGAGCCAGGCAGCATTAGAAAAAAGATCTGAAGATCCCAAGTTCTCACCTAAAAAATTTCTGAAACAACGCTCTATTCTGGTCATAGACGATGAACATGGAATAAGGAATTTCCTTATAAAAGGTTTATCAAAACATGTCGGCCTGATCGAATCTGCGGAAGATATTATAAAAGCAGAAGAGTTACGTCAGCGCTGTCATTTTGATCTGATCATTGCAGACATTAAACTGCCAGGTAAATCAGGTGTCGAATGGGTTCAGGAACTGCGTGAAAATGGCTGCAAGACATCGGTTATATTCATTACTGCACACGCACATCTTGATGTTGCAATAGAAGCTATTCGAGCTGGAGCAGCTGACTTTATTATTAAACCATTTCGTATGGACCAAATTTTAACGGCTATCAACCGTTGTATCGAACGCCAGGAAATGGAACGTGAAAACTTTGTATTACGACGCCAGGTAGATAAAATTTATGACAGCTCCGGCATGATCGGTGCCTGTCAGCTAATACAAAATTTATGTTCAGTCATCAAAAGAGTCGCTCCAATGCCATCTACAATCCTGATTGAAGGTGAATCAGGGACCGGAAAAGAACTAGCAGCCAAGAGTATTCATGATCTGAGTGGACGCACAGGTAGTTTCGTGCCCGTTAATTGTGGCGCAATGTCTGCTGAACTTCTGGAATCTGAACTTTATGGGCATGTAAAAGGTGCCTTTACCGGAGCTCACCAAGCTCGAGAAGGTCTCTTTAGCTATGCCAATGGTGGCACTCTTTTTCTAGATGAAATCGGAGAGATGCCTCTATCCATGCAGGCACACCTATTGCGGGTACTGGAAGAAAAAACTATTCGTCCGGTAGGCTCTAATCAGGAAATTCCAGTAGATGTCAGAATCATTGCCGCTACAAACAGGAAACTGGAACAACGTGTCGATGAAGGTAATTTTCGTCAGGATCTTTTTTTCCGATTAAATGTTTTAAACCTTCATATCCCTGCACTTCGGGAAAGGATAGAAGACCTTAAAATTCTGGCTCAATATTTCATCGAAACGATCTCGACCAGCCTCGGATTAAAACCTTATCGAATTACTGAATCTGAATTATCGATGTTAGCGGGTTATTCATGGCCCGGAAACGTCAGGGAACTGAAGAATGTTATAGAGCGTAGTCTACTGCTCAATACACCTGCCAGTGAATGTATTGCAACTTCTGTACAAAAAAAAGCAGTACCTGAAACTATTGTATCCAGTGCTTTACTGGAAGATATCGAAAAAAGCCATATCTTAAAAATTCTTGAAATGGAAAGTGGAAATAAATCTGCTGCTGCCAGGCATTTAGGGATATCACGTAAAACTCTCGACAGAAAAGTAACTGCCTGGGCTAAAGAAAAAGTGTCACTGTAAAAGACCTATGCCAGCAATAAGAAATGTCATCAGAAAGATTCGACATACTGTTCGTTATAAACTTCTGGTCTTGGTGCTTTTCCCAATATTGCTGGTAATGCCAATCGCATTGGTTCTGGCTATTTACTGGGGGGCTAATTTCAGTTACGAACAACTTTTCATTAAGGTTAATACTGACCTTTCAGTTTCCCATGATGTTTTTGAACGAATAAAACGAGACTACCTGAACTCCCTGGGTAAAACTGGAGAGTCATTTGTATTTCGCACAGCATTGTCTGATGGCAATACAGATTTACTAGTCCAACAAATTGACCGTCTACAACAGGAAAACTCTTTCTCCTATATTCACCTTACAGATAACACTGGCAAAATCATTCATCAACAAACATCAACTACAAAAACCAGAGTTTCATCCGCCCAACAAGATGCTCAAAATGGTAAACAGTCATCTGGTATAGAAATATTTTCCGCAAGCGATTTAGCTGCTGAAGGTTTAGCTGAAGAGGTGAGCCTACCACTGATTATGACAGCAAGAGCTCATCCCACAGAGAAAAAAGTTGAAGACAGAGGCATGATGATTAGAGCCCTGTACCCTATTATCGATACTCAAGGCAAGATTCTGGCTATACTAGATGCAGGCGTTTTACTCAATGCAAATTTTACTTTCGTCGATGTTATTCGCGATCTTGTGTATGGTCCGGGAAGTTTAATCGAAGGCAGCATAGGAACCGTTACTGTATTTCTGGATGATGTCAGAATAACCACCAATGTTCCCATCAGTCCCGGTGAAAGAGCCTTAGGCACGAGAGTGTCAGATGAAGTCAGGAGCATTGTTTTAGATCAGGGTAAAACCTGGATCGACAGGGCTTTTGTTGTTAACGACTGGTATATATCATCTTACGAACCCATTATCGATGTCGATGGAAAACGTGTCGGCATGTTGTATGCGGGCTTTCTCGAAACCCCTTTCCGCCATTCATTGCTACAGGCACTCGCTGTTCTTGTATTACTTTTTTTCGCATTGATGGGCTTGACCAGTTTTGTTGCCGTAAAGGGCGCAAAGTCAATTTTCAAACCCATAGAATTAATGAGTTCAGTAGTTCATGCCACACGTAAAGGCGAAGAAAAACGTATTGGTGAAATAAGATCGAAAGATGAGATTGGATCTCTGGCTAATGAATTTGATGTAATGTTAGACCTGTTGAGCGAACGTAAATTACTGATACAAAGTTGGGCTGAAGAGTTGGAAGCAAAAGTTGATGAACGAACCTCTGAGTTAAAACAAAAAAATACAGAGCTAACTCAGACCATCAGTGTACTGCAAAAAACACGACAACAACTGGTAATCGCAGAAAAACTCGCTGCACTGGGTGAATTAACGGCCGGAGTTGCCCACGAAATTAATAACCCAACAGCCGTTATGCTCGGTAACCTTGATGTTATCGTAGAAGAAATGGGATCCTCTCTAGAGCCAGTACAGGATGAAATTGACCTGGTCATCAAACAGATATATCGAATTAAAGGCATCACCAATAACCTGCTTCAATATGCTAAACCCGATACCTATGCCGGTTACATGATCGAAACTGATGTAGATGAAGTTATCAACGAAACCTTGAAACTCGTCCATCATTTGCGCTCAGAAATCAACTACAACATTGAGTTTTTAAGTCATTCAACTCTTTTAATCAGTATCAATCAGCAGGAGCTTCAACAGGTTCTTGTAAACCTGATTGGTAATGCAATTCAGGCTCTACCAGAAATGAACGGTTCAATTACTATCAGCACTCAAGATATACAGAAAAATGGCGTTTTGATAAGTATCCAGGATAATGGTCATGGCATGAATGAGGAAAGCATCAGTAAGGCATTCAACCCCTTTTACACCACGAAAACGCAAGGAGAAGGAACCGGTCTTGGTTTATCGATTAGTTATAACCTGGTGAGACGATATGGCGGAAATATCGAAATTAAGTCTACTCAGGGTATGGGTACTGAATTCATTATTTCTTTGTTATGTGAACCGGTTATGATGGAAGATGACAAAATGATCCAGGAACAACTGGAAGAAATTGAAGCCGGCATCTCTAACAACTAATTTTATGTACCCTATTCTAAGA
>JABHSO010000086.1 GCA_018669845.1 Gammaproteobacteria bacterium
ATTGAACCTGCTGCCCCGAGTTCGTCAAAACCTGATGTTCTCTGCAACTTTTTCACATGATATTCGTAATCTCGCCAAAGGTTTGGTAAATGACCCTGTCGAAATCTCAGTCTCTCCACGTAACACCACGGTCGATACCGTGACTCACTGGATCAGCCCGGTAGACAAAAAACAAAAATCAGCCTTGCTGGCGCAGCTTATCCATGAGGAAAACTGGCAGCAGGTTCTGGTCTTTTCAAGAACTAAACATGGCGCAAACCGTCTGACTAAATTTCTTGAAGCTGAAGGCATTAAATCTGCAGCCATTCATGGCAATAAAAGCCAGGCCGCCCGAACTAAAGCTCTGGCTGATTTCAAAAGTGGAGAAGTCAGGGTATTAGTCGCTACCGATATTGCAGCTCGTGGAATAGATATTATCCAGTTACCACAGGTTGTTAATTTTGATTTACCGAACGTGCCTGAAGACTATGTACATAGAATTGGACGCACCGGCCGCGCAGGATTAAAGGGGCAGGCAATTTCCCTGGTCAGCGCAGATGAATTTAAACAATTGTCAGACATTGAACGCCTGCTTAAAAAGCTACTCACACGTAAGGTCATAGATGGCTTCGAACCCACACATGATTTACCTGAATCACGTCTGGATACTCGGCCATTTAAAGCTAAAAAACCCAAAAAGCCAAGAGTTGGACATCGCGATGGACAACGCTCAGGCGAGAATGCACAGGGACATAAAACCGGTAACAATGCCAGATCAAGAAACAGAAAACCGGCTGGAGGACAAAATAAACAGGGTGGAAATACAGGGAATAGAACCAGGCAGAGATCAGGAAATCGGTAATATTATTAACTGAAAGATAAAATGGTGCGCTTGGCGCACCCTACCCGGTGCTGTGCACCACTTGTTACAGACAATTTTCCTGCTTAAGGCTCTTGTTCAAACGTTTACCACGTTTATACCCTTTCCAGTAAGACTGCTTGGCTGCATCCTGGAATTCTTCAGGCATAGCACCTATGACTTCATTAAAATCACGCGTTACAACTTGCTTGTCCCCACAAAATTTTCTTTTAAAGGCCAACTGACCACTAAGCTCTGCAACACGCAGGTGTTTTAACTGGGGATCTTCAACGGGTTTAGGTTTTTCTACAACCTTCTGTTCTTTTTCAACTTCCTTTTCTTCTTCGACATTTGCTTCAATTTTTTTATCCGTTAAATTTCTCGATTGCGTCAGGCGCTCACACTCATCTTCTGATAATAACGCCGTTTCTTCTTTACTTTTATCAAATCCAACCTGGAAAGAATCCCGCATCGAATTTCGAAATTCATCCGGCATTTTCTGCACACGCTGAGTAAATTCTGCCAGTACATCTGCCTGGCCACACTGTAAGCGAGAATAACTCAACTTTCCCAGAGTACGAGACAGGTTAACAATGATTGCAGAAGATGATTCTAGCTTTTTCTTTTTTTCTTCTTCAGTACCCTGTTCATCTTCAGCTTTTGCATTAAATGCTTCCACCGCTTTATCAATAATAGACATGATAGAACTTAAACCCTGATCTTCCAGAGCCACTGCCACACCCGGCATAAAAAATAACTGACAAATCAATATTATAGGAACGATTCTGCTCATTGAAATCTACTCATGGTTAATGCTGTTCATTTAATCACTTTATGCCGTCTTCATCTACACCTTATTTATTAATAACCTTGAAAGCCGAAACATAGAGTCTGTAATGACCGATATGAACTTCTCGCAAATTCCTGAACCCAGACCCCGGAGCAGGAAATATCCAGCGAATCATCGTATTCCATCAATGACCTTGATGTATTTCCCGAAGAGTTTATACATTTCATCACTGGTAACCTCGGCTTACGTAAATTAATATCACAGCAACATGGCGAGCTTTTCAATGCTGATTATTGGAAATCAGTTCAGCAAGAGAGACTCAATCACAGGTATCATTATATTTTTCCATACTCCAGAGACAGTAGATTCGAAAGAATTTTTAATTCAGCAGCTAAATGCCCATGACAACTAACTTCAAAACTGCTGATTTGTGCGATGAATTTTCACAATCGCTACAAATTATTGAACCCGGCTTTATCAGCTATGGCGGACACCCCTGTTTTTATGGAGAGGTTTCAACCATTAAATGCTTTGAAGACAACTCCATAGTCCGACAGCAACTATCCACCCCCGGACTTGGCCGTGTTCTGATGGTTGATGCTGGAGCATCAACCCAATGCGCCATGTTAGGTGACTTGCTCGCAGGTTTTGGTGTAGAAAACAACTGGGCTGGAATTGTCATGTATGGCATGATTCGGGATAGTGTCAATCTCAGCAGCATGCCCATTGGTGTTATGGCTCTCGGCACTCACCCGAAAAAAAGTGAGAAGAAAAATATGGGTGAAATTGATATCGCCATCGACTTTCCTGGTGCCACCATAAAACCTGGAGACTGGGTTTATGCTGATCAGGATGGCATTATTACAAGCCATAAAAAATTATAAGCATCACGATGAATATAGACTTAAGCTAAAACAAATCAATAACAGAACACCTTCGTGCTCTTCGTGAGCTTCGTGGTGAAAAAATAAAAAGAGGATCAACAACAATGACAACCTATAACGAAATTTATCAGCAATCCTTAAATGATCCTGATGCATTCTGGGGTAAAGCTGCGGAAGAGCTTCACTGGACTAAAAAATGGGATAAAGTCATTGATCTGGGTGCTAAACCAGTTCCTCACTGGTTCGTTGGTGGACAGATAAATACCTGTTATAACGCTGTTGACCGACATGTTGAAACCGGCAGAGCTGACCAGACTGCCATTATTTACGACTCCCCTATCACCAATCAACAACGCAAAATTTCTTATAGTGAATTATTACAACAGGTTTCTCAATTTGCTGGAGTTTTAGTTAATCATGGGGCTAAAAAAGGGGATCGAGTCATAATTTATATGCCCATGATTCCTGAAGCCGCTATTGCCATGCTAGCCTGCGCCAGAATTGGCGCTATTCACTCTGTCGTTTTTGGAGGTTTTGCAGCCAATGAACTGGCTACTCGAATAGACGATGCCAAACCCGATATCATCATCAGCACAAGTTGCGGCATCGAGCCAGCAAGAGTTATAGAATACAAACCGCTACTGGATGCTGCTATTGACCAGGCCAAACACAAAGTCAGCTGCTGCATATTAAAAGCCCGTCCACAGGCAAAAGCAGAAATGATTGAAGGGCGTGATTTCGACTGGGATAATGAGCTCACCAAAGCTGAAAGTGTTGACTGTGTTCCACTCGACGCTACAGATCCATTGTACATCCTGTATACATCAGGCACTACCGGTGAACCCAAAGGTGTTATTCGCGATAACGGTGGTCATGCCGTGGCGATGCACTGGTCCATGAAAAATGTTTACAACGTCGAACCCGGTGATGTTTACTGGGCCGCTTCTGATGTTGGCTGGGTTGTCGGTCACAGCTATATAGTTTATGCCCCGTTATTAAAAGGCTGCACCACTATTATGTACGAAGGAAAACCTGTTGGCACACCTGACCCCGGTGCTTTCTGGAGAGTCATCAGTGAGCACAATGTTAAAGTTTTATTCACTGCTCCGACTGCCTTTCGTGCCATCAAAAAAGAAGACCCCGATGGTGAATACCTTAAAAAATATGACCTTAGCTGCATGCAGTCTTTATTCCTGGCAGGAGAACGTTGTGACCCTGACACCTTATTTTGGGCCAGAGATAAACTGGGCAAACCTGTTATCGATCACTGGTGGCAAACTGAAACAGGCTGGGCCATTGCTTCCAATCCTTTAGGCATCGAAAATATGGAAATCAAAGCAGGCTCTCCAACCGTTGCCATGCCGGGATATGATGTCCAGATATTATCTGAAGATGGCAATGAAATGCCTACTGGCGAGATGGGCAATATTGTCATCAAACTGCCCATGCCACCATCCTGCCTGCCCAGCCTGTGGGGGAATGATCAACGCTTCATCGATGCTTATCTCACTAAATATGAAGGTTACTACCTGACCGGTGATGCCGGTTTTAAAGATGAAGATGATTACCTGTGGATCATGAGTCGAACAGATGACGTTATCAACGTTGCCGGACACAGGCTATCGACCGGTGCCATGGAAGAGGTTTTATCCGGGCATAGTGATATTGCCGAATGTGCTGTTATCGGTGTCGCCGATGATCTTAAAGGACAAATGCCTCTTGGATTAATCGTTCTTAAAGCAGGAGTAGATAGAACTGAAGCAGATATCGTTAAAGAGCTTGTACAACGAGTCAGAGATCAGATTGGCCCGGTCGCTGCTTTTAAACAAGCTAAAATTGTAAACCGCCTGCCAAAGACACGTTCAGGTAAAATCCTACGTGGCACCATGGTAAATATTGCCGATGGTACCGAGTGGAAAATGCCAGCGACTATTGATGACCCCGTTATTCTTGATGAAATCACCGAGGCTTTGCAAGTTTTAGGCTACGCAAAAAAGTAACCTTAAGTAAATACGTGTAGGGTGCCGCCGTGCGCACCATTGAATTACACTGCTAACTCATTTGGTGCGCACGGCGCACCCTACACCATACCTGACTCATATTTCTGTACAATATTTCCCTCATTTCAGATAGACTTTGCCTAAGCCTCCCGCACAGCATTCTGGAAACTTCATGTACACCTTGTTAACACTCATCATCATTTATCTATCCTGTGTTGTTTTCATCAGATTGCGCAACAGGGAAAAATTTCCTTTAATGAGACAGTTGAATGACTTTTCAACAATAATGGTGCCATTCAATATTCCTGCTTATCTATTATCTAAAGCCCCATTAACTCATTTCATAGAACCTGATCAATTTCCCGAACTTAAAATATTAGATGACAATTGGGAAGATATAAGAAATGAAGCATTGGTCCTATATGAGAGAGGGCTGATCACAATAAAAGATGACCTTCCTGCCAGTAGTTTTTATAAGGACAATCGCTGGACCAGCTTTTATTTAAAAAGTTATGATAATGATATTCCATCAGCCTACGAAATGGCTCCAAAAACGATGGCTTTAATTGATCAGTTACCATCGATGAACATGGCATTATTTGCCTGCCTGAATCCGGGGAAAAAAATCAACGATCATCATGATCCATTTGCATTTACACTACGTTATTCATTAGGACTCAGCACTCCAAACTCCAATCAGTCAGGCCTTGTTGTAAATGGAGATGACTATCATTGGGAAGATGGAAAAAGCATTATATTTGATGAAACTTATTTTCATTGCGCTTATAACAACAGTGACAAACCTCGAATAATTTTAATGACCGATATAGACAGGCCCCTTAAATTTGGTTTATTACAGAAATTTTATTATCAGTTCGGACGTTTTTTCAACGGCTTGTTCGCGGTAGATAATATTGATGCCAGTAAACTGGGAATAGGAAATAAGTTTGGCTTTTATCTGAATAAATACAAAGCTTTATTAAAACGCTTTAAGCACTGGAATAAACCGCTTTATGTGACTACTAAAATAATCGTTCTGATACTTGTACTTTATTTTATTTTTAATTGATACCAGCTAAAGCTATTTAGCCAACCATTAATCTTCATAGAACAGACTCATCAATATCATAGGGCCAGCCCACTATTCCCCCGGCAATTGAGTAAGCCTGAACACTCAACTGTTGCAGGATCATGGCCGCTATAATACTTCTTTTGCCATTCCTGTCGTAAATGATGTATTTTTTCTGCTGCTCAATTTCAGACAACCTGTTTCTGAGTTCTGGAAGCGGAATAAGTTTAGCGCCGGGTAAACGAGACTCTTCCCATTCCTCTTCATATCTCACATCCAACAACACAGTATCTTTTTCACTTAGCAACAATTTTGCTTTCTCTATGTCGATTTCATGTATCAATGACTCTCCAATGAGTGCTTTGAAGTCAGAGCCATTTAACACCAGCAATCTCGAGTCTTCTATCATACGAACGCTAGCACTTCGTCTATGACCATCAACTATAAGGCTATCCTGTCCAAAATGGTTTCCAGCATACAGATGATTCACTTTTTGCTCGTCATCATCGTACATACCCCTTTCCCAGACTTCCGCCTGCCCACTGGCAATAATATAAAATGAATCTGCAATATCACCCTGAGTGATAACTTCGGTTCCCGCCTTAACATCGATAATATGCATTTTTTGAATAGCCCGGCTAATATTTTCCATTGGGATATTCATGAATACCGTCGGGTGCTTCATATTGGACAGTATTTCTTTAACACTTTTTGGAGAGTTTGATACATCCCTATTCATCGATTTCCAGCTGATGTGATAGTCGAGATATTCCTGGTCTATCCTGATTAAAGCCGATCTCGTTTTTGCAAGGAAACTAATATTTTCGTGTTCAGATAACCGCACAGGTCTGCGCTTTTTAGCCTTTTCACTTAAATGATCAGTTACCCGACTGAACTCTATGATATCTATTTCGCCATAAGCCAGGAAAAAAGTGTCATTAGTTGCATTAGATGGAACACTTAAACTATCTCCTGCACTGATGATGTACTCTCTGATTATGCCTTCATGTCGCATATCATTAAGAACATTTATAGGCAATCTAGACAGAGGACTGTCTGCAAGATAAATTTCATCTAGTGGGTTGGACATGTTAACTATCTCTGTATAAATATCAGCAGTATGCCAAATTAGGTCTTACTTTATATGACTTATAATATATGACTTTTCAGATAAAATTTCTTAATTAATTTTTTGGCGCTAGAAATAAGGATTTTCCAGCAAATATCCAGTTATTTAATATAATTATATATTGGATGGACGGGCTCAAAATATTCTAAACCAACCCAACTATTGATCTAGAATGTAGGGTGCGCCATGCGCACCATAGCTTATTACAACAAATTAGATAGCCAGATACTCATGACGAAGTTCTTCATTATCCAGTACTTCCTGAGCCGTGCCATCAAACACGATATTACCCATATCCAGAATCAGGGCCCGGTCTGCAAGCCGTAATGCTGCCACTGCATTTTGTTCTACAATAATCGTAGTAATTCCCTGCTTCTTAATGCTATCCACAATATTCGCAATTTCCTTCACGATAACTGGAGCCAAACCTTCATAAGGCTCATCCAGCAACAGCAGTTTAATATCACGAGCCAGTGCGCGAGCCACTGCAAGCATTTGCTGCTCACCACCCGACAATGTCGTGCCCATCTGACTACGACGCTCTGCAAGACGGGGGAAATGCTCGTAGATTCTTTCCAGACTCCATCCAATCGGCGGTGCAATCTGCGCCAGTTGCAGGTTTTCTTCTACCGTAAGACCCTGAATAATTCGTCTATCTTCCGGAACCAGTGCCACACCATTTTGAGCCGCATCATGTGCAGCCATATTGTGCAAAGGTTTATGATCCAGCCAGATTTCACCGTGGGTAACCTGTGGACTATCGACACGAGCAATAGAACGTAAGGTTGAGGTTTTTCCAGCACCATTTCGACCAAGCAGCGCAACCACTTCACCTTCGCGGATATCAAAATTGATTCCCTGCACGATATAGCTTTCACCATAATAGGAATGCATGTCCCAGCATGAAAAGAAGGCCGGATCAGAGCCCTGGCTGGTAACCGTACTAACACGCTCTTCGACTTTCACGTCACCCAGTAATTGATTACTCATCTTCTGCTTCTCCCAGGTAGGCTTCTTTTACTTTGGGATCTTCACGAATTTCATCCGGGGTTCCCGATGCAATAATACGTCCCTGAGCAAGCACACTGATGCGATCAGCCAGACTAAAAACCACGTGCATGTCGTGCTCAATTATTATTTTTGTCATGCCTCGTTCCTTAATCTTTTTTAACAGATCAATGGTCTGATTAGTATCATGACGCGCCATACCCGCTGTGGGTTCATCCAGTAACAACAGGCTCGGGTTTTGAATCAAACCCATGGCCAGTTCCAGTCGACGTTTATCACCCCGCGAAATACTGCCTGCATGCTGATCATAAAATTTTTCCAGACCGACATCGGCTAAAGCTTCCATCGCACCTTCGTGCAGCGCTTTTTCTTTACGCATACATCTGAAAGGATTGAACTTAAACGTGCCATCTCTTTTTGCCAGCGCCGGTATCATCACGTTTTGCAATAAAGTCAGCTCAGGGAAGATTTCAGGTGTCTGGAATACACGTACCATACCCGCATGATTAATATCATAAGGTTGCATACCTATCATATTATGCCCATTAAAAGTAACCGTTCCATCATCCGGTATCAGGCGTCCAATACAACAGTTTAGTAGCGTCGATTTACCAGCACCATTTGGACCAATAATGGCATGAGTTGTGCCTTCTTCAACTTTGAGCTGAATATCAGAAAGTGCATGTAAACCACCAAAGGTTTTATTCACACCATTTATATCAAGGATAATACTCATAACGTATCTCCTGATTCATCGACACTCATACCCAGTTTCTTTTTAACAAATCGAATGATATTTGTAATGCCCTCCATAATCCCGCCAGGCAAAAAGATAACCACCAGCATAAACAGAGCACCCAATGTTAAATGCCAGCCTTCACCGACAAAATGCTGAGTTACTGATACCACAATATTTTCCATAGCCTGTGGTAAGAAATTAAAAATTTCATGCAATACAGATTCATTCATGGCAGAAAATATATTTTCAAAATATTTTATAATGCCTACACCTATCAGCGGACCAACCAATGTTCCCACTCCACCCAGGATTGTCATTAAGACGACTTCACCAGAAGCTGTCCATTGCATTCTTTCTGCGCCTGCTAATGGATCAGTAACTGCCATTAGTGCCCCGGCCAGTCCTGCATACATTCCAGAAATGACAAATGCCGAAAGCAGATAAGGGCGCGTATTAAAACCCGTATAATTCATGCGATTTTGATTCGACTTGATCGCAATCAGTTTCAAGCCATAAGGCGAACGGAAAATTTTAAGAGAAACATAAAAGCCGATAATTAACATCACCGCGCAAAAATAAAATCCGGAATAGCCGCTCATTAACTGCCCGAATAAATTCGTTGATGGCAAACCTTCTTTGACCGCAACACCTGCCATGGCATCAATATATCGAGGGTCCTGAATACTAAGCTGCAATCCTGTCTCGCCGTTAGTAATGGGAGTCAATACCGAGTAAGCCAGACTATAAGACATCTGGGCAAATGCCAGCGTCAAAATAGAAAAGTAAATACCAGAACGACGTAGACTGATATAACCGATAGCCAGTGCAAACACACCCGCTATGATAATGGCGAAGATAATGGCTGGCACCACGTTCATGGTAAACAACTTAAAACTCCACACCGCGGTATAAGAACCTACACCCAGAAATGTTGCATGCCCAAAAGACAGGTAACCGGTCAAACCAAACAGAATATTATAACCAATGGCAAAAATACCAAAGATAGCAAATTTCTGTAACAGATCAGGGTAGTTAGCCCCGATCGGATCAAGCCATAGTGGAGCAGTTAAAACAACCGCTGAAAATATCAGCATCACCACCATGTTATTTTTTAACGATAAATTCATCATCAATCCTCCATCACCCCTTCACGCCCCATCAAACCACGCGGTCTGACCAGCAGAACAACAACGGCAACAAGATAAATAATAATCTGATCGATACCCGGAAGAATCGTTTTCACTTCATTCATGGAAGCAAATGATTGCAAAATTCCGAGCAGAAAACCAGCGGCGACCGCGCCTCCAAGTGAGCCCATGCCACCGACGACCACAACAACAAAAGACAACACCAGAAAATCCATGCCCATGTGATAATCAGGCGGCAATATCGGTGCATACATAACACCTGCAAGTCCGGCTACGACGGTTGCGAGACCAAACACGATGGTAAACCGCCTCTCGACATTTATACCGAGCAGGCTAACTGTTTCCCTGTCTGACATACCGGCACGTACCACCATGCCGAAAGTCGTATATTTTAAGAAGGCAAACACACCAAAAATAATCACGGCTGAAAATGCCAGGTAAATCAGACGCCACCACGGATAAACCAGGTTTTCACTCAAACCTAACGCTGCACCAACTGCCGCACTGCCAGCAACAATATCAGGAGCAGGAGTCGGGATAGGGTTTGCACCATAAATTGATCTGATGATTTCCTGTATTACAATAGCCAGGCCAAAGGTCACCAGAATTTGTTCCGCGTGAGTTCTCTTATAAAAATGTTTAATCAGGCCACGTTCCATGGCAACTCCGATCAATAACATCACGGGAATAGCAAATAAAATAGAAATGGGTACGGCATAATCAATTATCGCCGTGCCTGTATCACCCCACCAGATTTCCAGGTAAGGCTGTTCTTTGTAAGCATCAAAGAAAGTAATACTTTCATCTTTGACTTTTTTCGAAATGGTCAGCAATTGCTGTACGGATACGGCACAAAATGCACCCAGCATAAATAATGCACCATGTGCAAAGTTTACAACGCCCAGTGTACCAAAGGTTAAAGTCAGACCCAGCGCGATTAACGCATAGGCTCCACCTTTATCCAGGCCGTTAAGAATTTGAATGAGGATTGCATCCATAAGCTGTCACTTCGAGTAAGGAATGAAAAAAAGCCATATCATCATAATGATGATATGGCTTTGATGAAGCGGGGTATTTTAAACCTTATAAGGTCCTAAATCACCACCAAAGATTGATGCATCGTACTCAACCTGTGAACGAGGAACTTCCTGAACGATTTCCAGCAGGTCAAATTGACTTGTTGGGTTCTGATTACCACGCACAACCAGTACATTTTTGAAACACTGGTGATCTTCTGCACGATACTCAGTTTTACCATTACCCATTCCATCAAAATTAAAGCCTTCAAGTGCTTTAATAACTTCTGGTGGGTAAAAAGTACCAGCCATTTCACAAGCATTGGCATATAACAGAGTTTGAACGTAACAGGTATGAGCCGCCATTGAAGGTGGGAAACCATATTTAGCGCCGAATGACTTAACAAAAGCCTGAGAACCCGCATCTTTCAATGCCCAGTTCCAGTTAGTTGTACCCAGGATACCTTTCAGGTTTTCACCAGCACCCTGTGCCATCAGACGTGAATACAATGGAACGATGATTTCAAACTGCTTACCGTTAACCACTTTGTCACGCAGACCAAATTGAACAGCCTGAGTCAGTGAGTTGATCATGTCCTTACCATAGTGGTTCAGGATCAATGTATCAGCACCGGAATTCAGGATAGGCGTGATGTACTGTGAGAAGTCACCCGCGCCAACTGGAGTTTTAACGGCTTTATGAGTTTTCCAGCCCAGTCCTTCAGTGGTTTCTTTAATTGATTCTTCCTGAGTCCAGCCCCAGGTGTAATCCGCTGTTAAGTGGTAAGCTCGACGATCAGTTCCCATTTCTTTCTTAAGAACAGGACCCAGTGCAGAACCGGACATCTTCGCATTGAAGAAATGACGGAAACCGTAACGACGTTTGTCCTTACCGGTTGTATCGTTAGAGTGAGTCAGACCGGCCATAAAGATAACGCCCATTTCCTGACATAAACCCTGTACAGCAATAGCTACACCAGAAGATGAACCACCAGAGATCATCAGTGCACCGTCTTTTTCGATCATACGCTTGGCAGAAGCACGTGCTGCATCAGACTTAGTCTGTGTATCACCTGTTACATACTCAACTTTTTTACCCAGAACACCGTTACCTTTAAGAGACATTGGCTTCATGGTATTCATCATACCGCCATCACCGCCACCATTTAGATGTTCAACAGCCAGTTTGTAAGCTCTTAATTCGTCAGCTCCTTCATCGGCATAAGCGCCAGTTTGAGGAACATTAAAACCAAGCTTTACGCTTCCACCTTTAGG
The DNA here is from genome assembly GCA_018669845.1 of Gammaproteobacteria bacterium. Taxonomy (GTDB): domain Bacteria; phylum Pseudomonadota; class Gammaproteobacteria; genus JACNJF01. Next base: position 11,897 of record JABHSO010000086.1, read on the forward strand.
TGCATTTCTGAAATTTTCTGCCGCATAGGCATCTTTCATAAAGAACATTGGAGAACTGGCAACAACACCAGTGGCAGCAGATGCCTTTAAAAAGTCACGTCTACTGTTATTTTGGGAATTATCTTTTTTACTCATTTGAGACCTCTAATGATTTGTAGGGCATTCATTCATTGTTAATAAACTTTGCCATATTTTTTTAAATGTCATGTTGTGAATACCGGTAACCTGGGAAGGTCACCCGCAACACTCCTAAGCTTATAAGCAAATTTCTTGCCAAAATTTATTTTTTAACGTTTCATCAAATGGTTAGTAACCAGGACTGACATTAAAAAAACTCATGTGTTACCATGAGTAACACACAGTGTTCCCAGTGGTAACATTTTTGTGAACTCGATCACATTATTCGTAAGCTGAATCCGAAATGCCTAAGCAATCAAAAAATTCAAATAGCTCAGAACGAACACTCATGGTCGTGTTACTGGTTCTGGTCATATTCCTGTCACCTATGAGTAACTTCTGGGCTGCCATGGACGCACCATGGTTCAGCCCCTACCTGGCCTGGGCGGTCGCTATCTTTTTATCCTGGTTACTCCAGCGTTACCTTAGAGAACCCGACAGTAAATGAGCTTTGAAGTCTGGCAACTATTTTTAATCAGCGTCCTGTACCTGGGCCTGCTGTTTATAATCGCCACGGCAGCAGAAAAGAAATGGTTACCAGAATCACTGGTCAAACACCCCATTGTTTACACCCTGTCACTCGGCGTTTATGCAACATCCTGGAGCTTTTATGGCAGCGTAGGACTGGCTGAACGCGAAGGATATACCTTTCTGGCTGTTTACCTGGGTGTCACCATCGCCTTTCTTGCTTCACCCATATTGCTCAAACCCATTCTTAGATTGACTAAAGAGTATCAACTATCTTCATTAGCCGATTTACTGGCCTTTCGCTATCACAGTCCTCTCAGCGGCATTCTGGTCACCGTTCTCATGCTAACGGGCGCCCTGCCTTATATGGCTTTACAAATTCAGGCTGTAACCGATTCACTACAAATTTTAACCAACGAAACACAATCAGGATTTATCTCGCTGGGCTTTTGCCTGATGATCACCCTGTTTGCCATATTATTTGGCGCAAGGCATATAACACCTCGAGAAAAGCATGAGGGACTCGTTGTAGCCATCGCATTTGAATCACTGGTTAAACTGGTAGCACTTATGACGGTTGGTTTATATGCCGTATTTGGAACATTCAATGGCTTCAGTGGTTTTTCCAGTTGGCTGGAAAATAATCAACATGCCACCGAAGCATTGATGCGCCCTATCCATGATGGTCCCTGGGCCATGATGTTAATACTGTCTTTTTCAGCTGCCTTTTTACTACCCCGGCAGTTCCATATGATTTTTGTAGAAAACATCAAAACTTCAAATTTGAACTATGCCAGCTGGGCATTCCCACTATTTCTATTATTACTGAACATATCCATTCCACCCATTCTGTGGGCAGGACAATCAATGGATCTTAGCTATGGGCCGGATCTTTTTGTACTGGGCGTTTCGATGCAAAGCCAGTCAGCCATCTTACCCATTTTTATATTTATCGGGGGAATTTCCGCAGCCAGCGCAATGATTATCGTAACAACAATCGCGTTGGCATCCATGTGCATGAACCACCTGCTATTACCCATTAGTCTGCCCAAGCATAAACAACAGGGGGGTGATCTTTATAGCCTGTTAATCTGGGGCAAACGAATATTAATCTTTCTAATTATTCTGGCCGGTTATGCATTTTATCTATTCCTGCAAACTCACCAGGAATTAACAGATCTGGGATTAATATCTTTTGTTGCCGTAGCCCAGTTTTTACCCGGAATTTTTGGTTTACTGTACTGGCGTAAAGCCAGCCGACAGGGTTTTGTCAGCGGCCTTACCGCCGGTGCGTTACTTTGGGTGCTCACATTAATACTACCTCTGTTTTCAAAAGCTGGCTGGCTGGTTAATTCTCATCTGGAAAACATCATGATCCCGATGTCATCCACCGACAGCGCATTTTGGACGCTACTATTAAATTCAATATTTTTTGTTGGAGCATCAATTTTATGGCCACAATCCGATGACGAAAACAGAGCAGCCAATGCCTGTTGTAATGATAACCAGAACCCAACCCACGCGATCCCCGTAGCATCAACCATCAAGGAATTTGAAGCTGGACTAACAGAAACTATCGGAGCAGAAACAGCAGCCAAAGAAATTAAACTGGCAATATCCGACCTCGGGTTAAACGACAGGGAACTGGATCGAAGTGACTTTGCCAATTTACGTGTTCAAATAAGGCATAACCTGTCCGGTCTCATAGGCCCTGTACTTGCAGGCATGGTTGTTAATGAACAACTTGAAGTTGATACGTCAGCCAAAGTGGCAATCGCTGACACCATTAAATTTGTTGAAACGAGTTTACAGAATTCCCGCCTCGAACTTAAAGAAATCTCCGGAGAGCTTGATTCATTACGCCGTTTTCACAGGCAGGTTTTACATGATTTGCCACTCGCCGTTGTCACCATCAGCCTGGAATATCAAATCGTAAGCTGGAACAGGGCCATGGAAAAACTTGCCGGGGTAAAAGAACAATCAGTCATCGGAAAAGAACTCACCCGTTTAGCATCACCCTGGTCAAATTTATTACTCACCTTTCTAAAAGGTGACAAAGCTGTGCTGAGATCAACCAAAATAAATTTGGGCAATAAAATAAGCATCCTCAATTTGTTTAAATCAGAGGTCAGTGGCCTGGCTGAAAATGAACAGCACGGTTATGTAGTGTTGCTACAGGATCACTCTGAAATTCACCAACTGGAAAGTGAACTTGCCCACAGTGAAAGATTAGCCTCAATAGGTCAACTGGCAACAGGTGTAGCTCACGAAATTGGAAACCCGGTAACAGGCATTGCCTGCCTGGCTCAGGATATGCAAGCCATACCCGATGACGAAGAACTGCAAAAAGAAAGTATTGATGACATTTTAAATTTGACCAACAGAATTTCTACAATTGTTCACTCATTGCTCAGCTATAGCCATGTGGGGGCAGAACTAGGGCATTCCCCTGAGACTTTAGAATTAAGAAATATGATTAATGAATCCTTACGCCTGGTTTCATTAAGCCATAAGGGAAAACAGATTGATTTTATAACTAATTGCCCAGAAGAGCTTTCTCTACTCGGTGATCACCAAAAACTGTTACAGGTGCTGGTCATTATTTTATCAAATGCCAGTGATGCATCCAAAGAAGGAGATAAAGTTTATATTGATGTTTTAGATCAAAATATAACTATCGAATTAAAAATCAGCGATTCAGGACATGGCATCAATGAAAAAATTATTAATAAAATTTTCGATCCTTTTTTCACTACCAAACAGGCTGGAGAAGGCACAGGTCTGGGACTGTCTCTTGCTTACAATATTATTAAAGAACACGATGGAAACATCAAAATCAATAGCCAGTTAAATAAAGGTACGCAAGTTATTATTCGCTTACCGAAATCCAGTAACACCATAAAATATTAAAATCTTATGCATGAAATTCTAATCGTAGAAGACGAAAAAATTATACGTGTCAGCCTGTCCAGGCTACTCACCAGAAATGGATTTTCTGTAACTTCTGCCGGATCAGTGGATGAAGCCGAAAAAGAAGGACTCGAAGGATTTGATTTAATTATTGCCGATCTACGTCTTCCGGGAGCAGAAGGAACTGCTTTAATAGGACTCGCCAAACCTGTTCCTGTATTGATCATGACCAGTTACTCATCGGTACAGTCTGCTGTCGATGCTATGAAACTGGGTGCAGCCGATTATATTGCCAAACCTTATAACCATGATGAAATGATATTAACCATTAATAGGTTACTAAAAAACCAGCAACTGGAATATCAAAATAAAGTCTTGAAAAGAGAGCTCGATAATCTCCATCCCATCAAAAACTTAATGGGCAAGAGCGACCCTATTTTACAGGTAAAAGATCGCATTCAGCGCGTGGCTCAAACCGATACCAGTGTTTTAATTTTAGGCGAAACAGGAACCGGGAAAGAACTCACTGCAAGAGCCATACACGCACAAAGCCTTCGTGCCGATAAAGCACTGATAAGCATCAACTGTGCATCCATACCCGAGAACCTGATTGAATCTGAATTATTTGGTCATGAAAAAGGAGCCTTTACCGGCGCACTTAAAAGCAGCAAAGGTTTGATTGCAGCAGCAGATACAGGCACTTTATTCTTAGATGAAATTGGTGAGCTATCAATGGAAGCACAATCACAATTACTTCGTGTTTTACAGGAGGGAGAGATACGACGGGTAGGCTCTAATAAGATGCAATATGTTGATATTCGTTTGATTGCAGCAACTCACAGAAATTTACTCGAGATGGTTGAACAAAAACTATTCCGTGAAGATTTATATTATCGGTTAAATGTTATGGAAATAACCTTGCCGCCATTGCGCCATAGAACAGACGATATTCTACAACTTGCTGAACAGATTCTGCACACAGTATCCACCCGGTTCCAGCGTACAGATTATAGTTTTAACGATAGCGCAATCAAATTATTACAGTCATATCACTGGCCAGGGAATGTCCGTGAACTGGAAAACATCATCGAACGATCCATTATCTTAAGCAATGACGATATCATTACTGCACAGGATCTTGGCTTACAGCAAACTGAAAATTCAAAAAGCCAGGATATCATGTCATCCGAATTATCCATGGATGAATATTTTGTTGAGTTTGTCAAAGAACATCAGCTTCGACTCAATGAAACTGAATTATCTGCAAAATTAGGTATTAGCCGGAAAAATCTGTGGGAACGCCGCCAGAAACTGGGCATAGCTCGTCCGTAAGCTTAAAAACTATATTCACCACGAAGGCACGAAGAACACGAAGGTATAAATATTGCGTTGCTAAATTTGTATCAGCTTCATACATGCCAATTTATCCAGTTACCTTAACCTTATTTGGTTTTCTTCGTGAACTTCGTGCCTTCGTGGTAAAAATGCTCTATGCCCTTGCTTGTCCTCTGTGGTGAGAAATTCTTTAAAAATAGAGTTTTCAATGCTTACTATTGGAATACTATCCAAGACATTTATAATTTCAGCGTTATGATACTTTCCATTGTTAATATCACTTTGGAGTTTATCCATGAGCTTGAAATCCCCAGGCAAATCCTTTCGAGACCTGGTCTTATCTGAAAAACCGTTACAGTGCGTTGGAGCAATCAATGCTTACCATGCTCGTCTGGCTCAGGCCAGTGGCTTTAAGTCGTTGTACCTTTCTGGAGGTGGCGTTGCAGCAGGGTCTTGTGGAATCCCTGATCTTGGCATCACGACCATGGAAGATGTACTAACCGATTTACGCCGCATTACCGATGTCACCGATTTACCGGTTCTTGTAGATATCGACACAGGATGGGGCGGCGCTTTCAATATCGCCCGGTGTGTAAAATCTATGACTAAAATGGGCGCAGCAGCCGTGCACATCGAAGATCAGGTTCAGCAGAAACGCTGTGGGCATCGTCCCAATAAAGCCATTGTTCCGTTAGATGAAATGGTTGATCGTATCAAAGCAGCTGTAGATGCTAAAACAGATCCTGATTTTGTCATCATGGCTCGCACCGATGCTTTAGCCGTTGAAGGTCTGCAATCTGCCATCGACCGGGCCGGAGCCTGTGTTGAAGCCGGTGCTGACATGATTTTCCCAGAGGCTATGACAGAACTGGAAATGTACCAGCACTTTGTGGATGCCGTTAAAGTGCCTGTTCTCGCCAATATTACTGAATTTGGCTCAACACCACTTTTCACCACCGAACAACTGGCATCAGCCGGGGTTGATATTGCGCTTTACCCGCTCTCAGCTTTTCGTGCCGCCAACGCTGCAGCACTCAAGGTTTATCAGACTTTAATAGCCGAAGGCACTCAACAAAATGTCATCGATACAATGCAAACCCGCGCTGATCTTTATGACTATCTTGATTATCACAGCTATGAACAGAAGCTTGATGGCCTGTTTGCAAAGGAGGATAAAGAATGAACGCTAACAATGAGCAAAACTTACCTAAGCCTAAAAAATCCGTCGCTCTTTCCGGTACTGCAGCGGGAAACACCGCAGTATGCACCGTAGGACTAAAAGGTAATGACCTGCATTACCGTGGATATGACATCCTCGATTTTGCAGAACAGGCTGAATTTGAAGAAATCGCTTACCTCATCGTTCATGGAAAATTACCCAATCAGTCTGAACTGGATAGTTATAAAGCCAAATTGAGATCAATGCGCGGTATTCCACAGGCATTAAAAACTTCACTGGAGCAACTACCTTCTACTGCACACCCCATGGATGTTCTTCGCACAGCAGCTTCATTTCTGGGTAGCAGTCTGCCAGAAAAAGCAGATCAGAACTCTGCTGAAGCACGTGACATTATCGACCGCATGATGGCAAGTTTCGGTTCCATGTTACTGTACTGGTATCATTTTTCGGTCAATGGAAAGCGTATAGATGTCGAAACCGATGATGACTCAATCGGCGGACACTTTCTTCACCTGTTACACGGAGAAGCCCCACCCGAAAAATGGGTCAGGGCTATGCATACATCGTTGATCCTGTATGCCGAACACGAATTTAATGCATCTACCTTTGCTGCCAGAGTTATTGCCGGAACCGGTTCTGACCTTTATTCCTGCATCACCGGTGCAATTGGTGCATTACGCGGCCCTAAACATGGTGGTGCCAACGAGGCAGCATGTGCCATTCAGCAACGCTACAGTAATCCCGATGAAGCAGAAGCGAATATTCGAGAGCGTGTAGCCAACAAGGAAATAGTTATTGGTTTCGGTCACCCGGTTTATACAACCGGTGATCCACGAAACGATGTTATCAAGCAAGTTGCCAAATCACTTGCCGATGACGCCAATGATCACAAAATGTTTGAAGTGGCCAACCGGCTCGAAACTGTCATGTGGGATGTTAAAAAAATGTTCCCCAACCTCGACTGGTTTTCTGCGGTATCTTATAACCTGATGGCTGTACCAACCGATATGTTTACCCCGTTATTTGTCATTTCTCGCACCAGTGGCTGGGGAGCTCATATCATTGAACAACGTGAAGATGGTAAAATTATTCGCCCTTCAGCCATTTATACCGGCCCGGAGAATTTAACGTATATACCTATCAAAGACCGAAAATAAATTTACTAGATGTAAAATTATTATTTCACCACTAAGAACACGAAGTTCACGAAGATAAAATACCCTTATATATTCTTCGTGCTCTTCGTGTACTTCGTGGTAAAACCAGTTATTTACCTTTATCGAGAAACTAATGAGTAAAGCAGCCGTATTAGATGCAAGCCGCCCTGATTTTGATCAGGTCATTCAGGACATTACAGATTATGTAATGAACTACGATGTCACCCAGTCACAGGAAGCGATGGAAACCGCTCGTTATTGCTGGATGGATACAATCGGTTGCGGACTGTTTGCTTTAAAATATCCTGCCTGTACAAAAATGCTGGGACCCATTGTGCCAGGTGCAGGGATGGATAATGGTTCAAGAGTGCCTGGAACCTCTTACGAGCTTGACCCGGTTCGTGCAGCATGGAATATCGGTGCCATGGTTCGCTGGCTTGATTTCAACGATACATGGCTAGCTGCCGAATGGGGACATCCTTCAGATAACCTGGGTGCAATTCTGGCTTTAGCTGATTATCAGTCACGTTCACGTGTTGCCAAAGGGGAAGCGCCTTTAACCATGAAAGATGTGTTAGTCGCAATGGTTCAGGCGCACGAAGTTCAGGGCGTCATTGCTCTGGAAAATTGTTTTAACCGTGTTGGTCTGGATCATGTCATGCTGGTTCGTATTGCTTCAGCCGCTGTTGCAGCCAGAATGCTGGGCTGCAACCGTGATGAAATCTGTACCGCTGTTTCACATGCCTGGCTGGATGGTTCCTCCCTCAGAACCTATCGCCATGCACCCAATACCGGATCACGCAAATCCTGGGCTGCTGGTGATGCATCTTCACGCGGTTTGTTCCTGGCATTGATGGCACAACGCGGAGAAATGGGTTATCCATCAGCCATCACGGCTAAAACCTGGGGGTTTCAGGATGTTTCTTTTAAAGGCAATGAACTGGTTTTTAACCAGCCTTATGAAACCTATGTGATGGAAAATATTTTATTCAAAATTTCCTTTCCTGCCGAGTTTCATGCTCAGACGGCTGTTGAAGCAGCCATCACCCTTCACGACACCATGTTAAGCATGGATAAAACCGTCGATGACATTCAAACCATTACCCTGGAAACTCAGGAATCAGGTGACCGCATTATCAATAAAACAGGAAAACTGGATAACCCTGCTGACCGCGATCATTGCCTGCAATATATGGTGGCTGTTGGACTACTAAAAGGCCGTTTAAATGCAGAAGATTACGAAGACGATGTTGCCAGTGATGTCCGCATCGATCAACTTCGCGACAAAATGACCGTCAAAGAAAACGAACGTTTTACCCGCGAATACCTGGAAGCCGACAAACGTGCCATCGGAAATGCCATTCACATTACCTTTACCGATGGCAGAACCATCAATGAAAGCGTTGACTACCCGGTCGGTCACAGGCGTCGCCGTGATGAAGGCATTCCATTATTAAAAGAGAAATTCGAACGTTACGTGCGAGGCCGTATTAGCCAGAAAAACTCTGAAGAAATACTTTCTATTTGTTCAACACAGGAAAGTTTCGAGCAACTTTCAGTCAATGATATGATGGATTTGTTTGTCATCTAACTGACCATCTATAGAGTAAATCGAGTGCTGGAAAAACTAAGCGAACAGCCCGTATCCTTAATAGAAACGATACGGGCGAGAGAGGTCATCAAACCATATCTCACCCCGACACAGTGTTTGTTTAATAGCAGGCTCAGCAAACTTCTAGGTGCTGATGTTTATATTAAATATGAAAATCAGAATCCTACGGGCAGCTTCAAAATTCGTGGTGGTATAAACCTGATGGCCAGCCTGTCAAAACTGACAGATTCTGGAGTCATAACCTTTTCAACAGGTAACCATGGTCTATCCATGGCCACTAGTGCAGCTCTATTTAATATTCCTGCAACAATTGTTGTACCTGATAACAATACGCCTGCTAAAAACCGTAAAATACTTGAAACGGATGCTGAGCTTATTGAAACCGGGCAAACCTTCGAGCAGGCTTCACAAGCGGCTGAAGAACTTTGTCAGCAACGCGGCCTCTATTACGTTCATCCAGCCAATCAGCCACAGTTAATTAATGGTGTTGGCACCGAGTTTCTGGAAATAATAGAAACTGTTCCAGATCTTGATGCCGTCATTGTTCCGATAGGCGCTGGCAGTGAAGTTGCAGCTGCAATTACGACGCTTAAAACAATAAACCCATCGATACAAATTTATGCTGTTCAGGCCGAAAGTTCTAATGCAGCCTGGAATTCATGGAAATCAGGTGAAATTCAAACGGCAGAAAATACCACTTTTGCAGGCGGTTTTGCCACCGGCATTGCCTATGACTTACCTTTTTCGATCTACAAAAATGCTATCACTGATTTTGTATTACTGAGCGAAGATGAAATTTATAGCTCCATTGCTCTTGCGGCTTACTACAGTCAGACCATGCTGGAAGGTGCCGGCGCATCAACTATCATGGCCGCGATCAAACTTAAACAGCAATTAAAAGGGAAAAAGGTTGCTTTACAATTTAGTGGCTGCAATGCTTCAGCCAATGAAATCCACAAAGCCTGTCAACTTAAAGAGTTTGAGTCTGGCTTTATTGCCTAATAAATAGAGAGACAAATATGAATACATTTCCCGCATGGCTTGCGACAGAATCTGATAAAGGCCCCGTGGTATCACGCACAGAACTTACCACAGATGATTTAATGGATGGCGATGTTACCGTCAAGGTTGAATACTCGGGTTTAAACTACAAAGATGGTCTAGCAATGGCCAAAACGGCGATGATTATTCGCAAACCCCCTCTCATTCCTGGAATAGACCTGGCCGGTACGGTGACCCATTCTGACAGTGATTCATTCAAACCCGGTGACCGTGTTGTATTAACCGGATATGGCATCGGCGAAAGATTTCACGGTGGTTATGCAGGAGTGGCCCGGGTTAAAAGCGAATGGCTGGTTCCACTGCCGGACAACATGACTACACGACAGGCTATGGCCATCGGAACAGCAGGATTCACCGCCATGTTATGTGTTCTGGCTCTGGAAAATCATGGCATCAAACCTGAAGATGGCGATATTCTGGTCACCGGTGCAGCCGGAGGTGTGGGCAGCATAGCACTCGCAGTATTAAACAAACTGGGTTACAGCATTACAGCCACGACCGGGCGCCCTCAGGAATCTGATTACCTGAAACAGCTGGGAGCAAATGATATTCTGGATCGCAGTGAGTTTGCTGAAAAAGCACGACCTTTAGCAAAAGAACGCTGGGCTGGCGCTATCGATGTGGCCGGCGGGTTTACTCTGGCCAATGTATTAAGTCAGGTCAAAATTGGTGGCGCAGTAGCCGCCTGTGGATTAGCCGAATCTATGGATTTACCCACATCTGTTGCACCTTTTATTCTACGCGGCATCACACTGCACGGAATAGATTCTGTTTCTTGTCCAATGCAAACACGACTTAATGCATGGAACCGTCTTGGATCTGATCTGGATATGAACATACTTGAATCCATGTCCAGTGAAATTGACTTTGAAGAAATTCCAGAAGCAGCTGCAGCAATTCTTAAAGGTCAGATTCGTGGACGTACTATTGTTAAAATTCCTGAGTAATTAATGTACCTGGAATATATCGAACCGGTATTCAGGCCTCCTAGTGAGGCCAATTCACTGATACTGCAAGTCACCAATGGCTGCTCATGGAACAATTGTACATTTTGCTCAATGTACACAGAACCACAGAAAAAATTTCGACCAAAATCACTGGAAGCAATTGAATCAGAACTACAACTAATTCAAAGTTCCGGCCAGCAATACCGACGAATATTCCTTGCCGATGGAGATGCCATGTCGCTGTCTTTTAGACGTCTGCACGGCATTATGTCTTTGATCAATAAATATCAACCGGATTGCCAACGTGTTTCATCCTATTGTTTGCCTCGTAACCTGTTAAATAAAACTGAAGATGAATTACACACATTACAATCTAAGGGTTTAACGCTCATGTATGTGGGATGTGAAACCGGTGATGACCTGCTGCTCGAAAAAGTACAAAAAGGTGAATCTTTTGATTCGTCACTGGTTGCTTTAATGAAAATAAAAAATGCCGGCATGAAAAGCTCGGTGATGATTTTAAATGGACTGGGAGGCTCTAAATACAGTGAACAACACGCCATCAATTCAGCTCAATTAATGAACGAAGCTCAACCGGATTACCTGGCAACGCTGGTGGTTACTTTTTACCATGGTGAAGAACGTTTTCAAAAAGAGTTTGGAGGCGATTTTACCTCCCTGAAACCAGGTGAATTATTTACAGAGATGGAAACTTTGCTACAACACCTAAATCTTGAAAAGACAATATTTCGTAGTGATCATGCTTCAAATTACCTGATACTAAAAGGTATTCTCGGGCGTGATAAAGATAAATTATTACAGCAGGTACAAAATGCTATTCAGCATCAAGGCTCTGCAAATTTACGCCAGGAATGGCAGAGAAGTTTTTAGTTTGCTGTCAAATTAAAGCATTCAATTCTGACAGGGAATGAATTTTATAGGTTGGCTGTTCACCCCAGCTATCCAGTTGCTGCTTTAAATCACGTTTAATCCACACGCTGTTCATGCCACAATTCCCTGCACCCATAACATCAAAACCGTTGCCTGAGATAAGCCAGCTATCTTTGGCATTTGCTCCAGCTCTTTTTAAAAAGTGCTGATAAATAGCAGGATCAGGTTTATATTTTCTTATTTCATCAGCGCTGATAATTTCCTTGAAATATTGATTTATCTGATCATCTTCAAATAATTTTTCAACATCTTCAAGCGGCCCATTGGTTAAGGCATACATTTGAAGATCATCACGGTCTCTCAACGTTTTTAAGGTTTTAACAACATCCTTAAAAACAGGCAGGTTCTGATATCTTTTTATCAAACTAAAATGCTGATCGGTTGTAATTGACACACCAAATGCCTCGATACAATAATCCAGCGCATCACCGGTACAGGTATAAAAAGGTTGATAACGATTCATCATGCTGCGTCGAAAAGAATATTCGAGCTGTTTATCTCTCCATAAAGTAGCAAAAGGAACAGCCTTATCTTCCTCGATATAATGCTGCAAAAGATCAACCATTCCGTATGTATTGATTAAAGTTCCATAAACGTCAAAAGCTAAGGTTATCATTTCTATTGCCTGGTAATGTTGATGCTGGCTTAAGTGCCAGCATCACAGAAAAGTTTTACAACTTATTTATTTTCTCGATTATCAATCAAGTTATCAACCACCGAAGGATCTGCCAGGGTAGAAGTATCGCCCAGGTTATCCAGCTCATTGGCTGCTATTTTTCGTAAAATACGACGCATGATTTTGCCAGAACGAGTTTTCGGTAAACCCGGTGCCCATTGAATTAAATTCACTTTTGCGATAGGACCAATTTCCTTTCTAACCAGCGCAACCAGTTCAGTTTTTAATTCATCGGTGGGTTCAAGCCCGGTCATTAACGTGACATAGGCATAGATTCCCTGACCGGTGATTTCATGTGGATATCCAACCACTGCTGACTCTGCAACCTTTTCATGTAATACCAGAGCAGATTCTATTTCGGCAGTACCAAGACGATGACCTGATACATTCAATACATCATCGACACGACCGGTAATCCAGTAATACCCATCAGCATCACGTTTTGCTCCGTCACCGGTAAAGTAATAACCTTTATAGGTTGAGAAATAGGTTTCATAAAAACGTTCATGATTACCATATAGCGTGCGTAATTGCCCGGGCCATGGACGTTTGATAGCCAGGTTACCTGTAGCAGGGTTACCATCAATTTCGTTACCTTCTTCATCAATTAATACTGGCTCTACACCAAAAAATGGGAACGTTGCCGAACCGGGTTTTAATGGAGTTGCACCCGGTAATGGCGTAAGCATATGTCCACCCGTTTCAGTCTGCCACCAGGTATCCACGATAGGACAACGACTATCACCGACCACTCGATAATACCATTCCCAGGCTTCAGGATTGATTGGCTCACCAACCGTACCCAGCAAACGCAGAGCACTGCGTTTGGTTTTCTTAACTGGCTCTTCGCCAGCAGCCATCAGTGCACGGATTGCTGTGGGGGCCGTATAAAAAATTGAAACATCATGTTTGTCACAAACCTGCCAGAACCTTGAAGCATCTGGATAAGTTGGGATGCCTTCAAACATTAACGTAGTTGCGCCATTCGCCAGTGGACCATACACAATATAGGTATGCCCTGTTACCCAGCCCACATCAGCCGTACACCAGTAAGTTTCACCATCTTTATAGTCAAAAACCAGTTTATGAGTCATCGCGGCCTGTAATAAATAACCACCTGTTGTGTGTAGAACACCTTTTGGTTTGCCCGTTGAACCCGATGTATAAAGTATAAACATAGGATCTTCGGCATCCATTTCTTCAGCTTCACAGACTGTATCTGCCTGCCCGACAGCTTCGTGATACCAGACATCAATTTTGTCATTCCACTCAACCGGATCACCACCACGCTTCACTACAATGTTAGTGTGAACATTTGGACATGCTGCAATCGCTTTATCCGCATTCGACTTAAGCGGAACTTTTTTACCACCACGCACTGATTGATCGGCAGTGATAACAACCTGACAATCCGAATCAAGAATACGGTCTTTTAATGCTTCCGGAGAGAACCCGCCAAATACAACTGAGTGCATCGCGCCAATTCGTGTACAGGCCAGCATGGCAACTGCAGCTTCAGGAACCATTGGCATATAGATAGAAACTCGATCGCCTTTTTTAACACCTCGGCCTTTCAGTACATTTGAAAACTGACAGACTTCCTGATGCAATTCTTTATAGGTGATTTTTCTATCTTCATTAGGATCATCACTTTCCCAGATGATAGCTATCTGGTCACCACGTGTTTCAAGGTGACGATCAAGGCAGTTAGTTGAAACGTTTAACTTACCGCCACTGAACCAGTTAACATGCAGGTCTTTTTCATCAAAACTCCAATCTCGAACCTTATCCCAGCTCTTTGACCAGGTCAGATATTTTTCTGCCTGTTCAGACCAGAAGGTTTCCGGGTCATCCAGTGACTGACGGTACATTTTCTGATACTCGTCCTGAGATATATTCGCCTGTGCTGCAAAATCCGCTGGTACGGGATAAACTGATTCGTCTGACATTTGTGGGCTCCTGATAAGCGTTTTATTCTATTTTTGTTTATTGATCTAATGTTACCCGATATTACCTGAATTTGCGTATTCAGGTTAAGGTAGAATCTTTGATTATTTCAACCTTGCAAGCAACCATTGAACACCCTCATTCTACTTCTATTTGATGTAGCTCAAAAAATTAATCCTATTAATTTTAGATAACATTATAATTCCAAATTATCTATTGTTGAACTTGCTATGATTTGTATTTTCAATATTCAATATTAGCATTCTTTTTTTCTGGTTAATCTCCTTACCCAGCCTTAATCCTGGCCACTCTCAGGCTTAATCTTACTCCAGCATCATGCCGTTCCCTAACCCACAGTTGATAAAAAATGATATAGTAGCCATGCAAATTAACTAAGAGCCTTATAAGCTATTGTTTTTATTTGAGATTTCATCTCTTTGACCATAATTAAAATGCATAACAATGGATAAATTACAGCCTTTAATAAATGAAAGCGCCCAGTTGATGTTAATTGGAATGGGTACTGTCTTTATTATTCTGATCATGCTGATCTTTTTGATAAATGTCGTCAGTAAACTTGTTATAACCTTTAAGCTTGAAGATGAACCAGCAACAACTGCTCGTGCCGCCTACACCGTGAGCAAAAAAATAACTGCAACAAACGACAATGAACTAATCGCAGTCATTAGCAGCGCGATAAGTACTTATAAAAAACAACACTCTACATCTTAATAAGAAGTTAACTAACTAGAAACTAACCAGCCAAAATCCCGGATTAGCCCTATGAGCAACCCTATCAAAATAACAGATGTTGTATTACGTGATGGCCACCAGTCGCTATTTGCTACACGTATGCGTATTGATGATATGTTACCGATTGCCGCAAAACTCGATGATATCGGCTACTGGGCTCTCGAAACATGGGGAGGCGCAACCTTTGACTCCTGCATTCGCTTTTTAGGCGAAGACCCCTGGGAACGTTTACGTCAGCTCAAAGCAGCGATGCCAAAAACACCACAACAAATGTTATTACGCGGACAAAATGGACTTGGCTACCGCCATTATGCCGATGATGTCATCGAAAAATTTGTAGAACGCTGCGCCGTAAACGGTATCGATGTATTTCGAATTTTCGATGCAATGAACGATATGCGCAACCTAGAAACAGCCGTGAAAGCAGCTGTTGCAACCGAAAAACATGCACAGGGAACCATCTCTTATACCTTAAGCCCGGTACATAATTTGCAAACCTGGCTGGATATGGCGAAACAGATTGAAGACATGGGTTGTCACTCTCTCGCCATCAAGGATATGGCCGGCCTGTTAAAACCTTATACAGCTTACGAACTGGTCAGCGAAATTAAAAAAGTCATCGATATTCCTATCGGACTTCATTGCCATGCAACTACAGGTTTATCCACCGCCACCATGGTCAAAGCCATTGAAGCCGGCTGTGAAATTATCGACACATCCATTTCATCCATGAGCATGACTTATGGGCACTCACCCACCGAATCACTGGTTTCAATCTTTGAAGGCACCGAACATGATAGTGGTCTTGATATCAACAAACTGGAAGAAATAGCCGCTTATTTTAGACCTGTTCGTAAAAAATATGCCAAGTTTGAAGGCGCTTTAAAAGGTGTCGACTCACGAATTCTGGTCGCTCAGGTGCCTGGAGGCATGTTAACCAACCTGGAAGGCCAGCTTAAAGAACAGGGTGCAAGTGACCGTCTCGATGAAGTGCTGAGTGAAATCCCGAAAGTGCGTGAAGACCTTGGCTTTATCCCTCTGGTAACACCTACTTCACAGATAGTCGGTACCCAGGCTGTTCTCAATGTTCTATCCGGTGAACGCTACAAAAGCATTACCAAAGAAACTGCCGGCGTATTACGCGGCGAATATGGCGCTACCGCAGCACCTGTAAATGCTGAACTGCAACAAAAAGTGCTGGAAGAAGGAGGCGAAGTTATTACCTGCCGCCCAGCTGATTTGATTGAAGCCGAAATGGATAAACTTACCGAAGAATTCCGTCAACTGGCTAAAGATGAAAACCTGCAAGTTGCAGAGAATGAAATCGATGACGTACTTATCTACGCTCAATTCCCACAAGTTGGATTAAATTTCCTCAAAAATCGTAATAATCCGGATGCATTTGAGCCGGTTCCAGGAAGTGAGCCAGAACCAGTAGCTACTCCAACAGCTCCGGCAGCCCCATCTTCTGGTGGTCCTGAACAGTATCAGGTCAGTGTTAACGGCACTAACTATGATGTCATTGTTTCTCCTGGCGGAGAAGTCACTCAGGTTCAACCAGCTTCAGCACCGGCTG
Organism: Gammaproteobacteria bacterium; assembly: GCA_018669845.1. Classification (GTDB taxonomy): domain Bacteria; phylum Pseudomonadota; class Gammaproteobacteria; genus JACNJF01. The sequence continues at coordinate 28,648 of JABHSO010000086.1, forward strand.
CACCTGCAACTCCATCCAGTGCTGCAGAAGAAATCGTCGCCCCCATGGCAGGAAATGTCATAGAAATTCTGGTGGGAGCAGGTGAGGCCGTCACTGAAAATCAACCGGTAGTGATCATTGAAGCGATGAAAATGGAAACTGAAATACGTGCTGACCGAGATGGAACCGTCGAGGCTATACACGTTAATAAAGGTGATGCCATCCAGGTTAACCAACCACTTATTTCTCTTGTTTAAGGTTATTTATGGGTAGCGGAATTTTACAGTTATGGGAATCTACGGGTCTCTATAACTTCAGCATAGGGCAGATTTTCATGATCTGCATCGGTGGCCTGTTAATTTATCTGGCCATCAAAAAAGGCTTTGAACCATTGTTATTGCTACCTATCGGCTTTGGTGGAATATTAGCAAATATTCCTGTGGCTGAAATCAGTGGCCCTGACGGTTTACTCGGCATTCTTTACCACATGGGCATAGAAACCGGTATTTTCCCTCTACTCATTTTTATGGGTGTCGGCGCAATGACTGACTTCGGTCCCCTGCTCGCTCGCCCCAGCCTGATGATTTTAGGTGCAGCCGCACAGTTTGGCATTTTCGTCACCCTGTTCGGAGCGATCATGATGAACCTGGTACCGGGTATCGAATTTACCCTGGCTGACGCCTCTGCAATTGCTATTATTGGTGGAGCAGATGGACCAACTGCTATATTTCTCGCATCCCGGCTAGCACCTGATCTTTTAGGTGCCATCGCTGTGGCCGCTTATTCTTACATGGCTTTAGTGCCATTAATTCAACCACCCATCATGAAATTTCTGACCACCGAAACAGAGCGTCAGACAGTCATGAAACAATTAAGACATGTATCCAAAGCAGAAAAAATTCTCTTCCCGCTAACGCTATTATTAGTCACTATTTTATTATTGCCAGCAGCCACCCCGCTGGTCGGCATGTTATGTTTTGGTAATTTACTGAAAGAATCCGGTGTAGTAGAACGTTTAAGTAATACAGCTCAAAACGAGCTCATAAATATTGTGACCATTTTTCTGGGTCTTTCTGTCGGCTCAAAACTATCAGCCGAAAAATTCCTTGCTCCCGAAACTCTGGGCATTTTATTACTAGGTATTTTTGCTTTTTCAATTGGAACCGCTACCGGGTTGTTGATGGGAAAAGTCATGTACAAAGTCACTAACGGAGAAGTGAATCCATTGATTGGTGCTGCCGGTGTTTCAGCTGTTCCTATGGCAGCGCGCGTTGCCAACAAGGTCGGTATGGAAGCAAATCCACAGAACTTTTTACTGATGCACGCAATGGGACCGAATGTAGCCGGAGTAATTGGATCGGCTGTTGCTGCGGGGGTTTTACTGGCTATTGTCGGGTCACCGGGTTAGCTTATCAGTAAATACTGTCATCACTGACACTCCAGAACAAATTGATTCTCATTTGCACGCAACACTAAGTATCAAAATAAGCTCATCTAAATTATTCCAGTCTGTATTCGAGCTGTCTCTTTACGACCCAGCCTGTGTGAGAACTCAACAAATTCCCATTTAGAAAATAATATCCCCACTTCAGTACTGTATTACAACCAATTTTAATTTTGATAATCCACTAAACCATAAAATATAACCTGATATTAGATGACGTATGACACTTTCATTTCTGGGGAATAGTTTTCACACACCCCGGTCCCTAACCGGTCAGTCCTTACAGGCTGTAGGGACCGACTCTGAAGTGGTGTTTGGAGACATTCACGCTTTAATAAATTAAAGATGAAATATTCAAAACCATGTTTTCAACATCGCTCAGAAACATGATTAAAATTCACGAAAGCGGCCACTGGATATAGATTATTAAAACCAATAACACCAAGTTAAGCCGCCGACATAATTGGCGTTGAAATTGCGAATGTGAGTGGCTTAAACTTCATATTTGGCGTGGTCTCCTATCTGATTCCGTTGAATGCCTCAATGATGGAAGTATCTAAAGCTGGGTCGGCGTTGTCAATTACCAAACTCCAATCAAGTCTAACTTTGTCGGTGGCAGCATTAATGGAACTTATTGACTCGTCGGTTACTCGGAATTGGTGGTCTTGGGCACGTTCCCTTGTGCGATTGAAACATATATCCAGTGGGCACGATATACGTACTAGTCTCAGCTCGTAATTGGCCTTAAGACGGTCAATGAATTCTGGAAGGTATCTTGATGAACCAGTGGCTTCTGAAATGACTTCATCACTTTTTTGAAGAATTTCTTCTATCCAATTCAGTTCTAGATCATACCCATCGTTCGGTAGGTGATCATTTTCTAAGTTCGTTGACTGGATATGTTCTATTAAGCGTTGCTCTACCCGAATAAAGTGAATTCCCAGCTTGTTCTCCAGCAAATTTCCGATATAGGTTTTACCGCTGCCTTTCGCACCAATCATTAAGTAGACAACCTTTTTGCTGGTAGAGATGCTCATACAGACTGTTCGCCTAACAGGTGATTATGTGACACGCACGAATCACGCGTGAATATTGTGAAATGCTGCATTTTATTCTCATTAAGTTCTCATGATTTATGAGTTTCATCAATGACTCCTGTTGGCACTTTTCAGACCCAAAGAGCAAATTTTCTATAGACAGCTTTATACTATGTGCCATTCCTGAAGGGCTGTAGTCATCATCTCTGAAGCTATGAGACCCGTCATGGATGACAGTTTCAATTATCAAAAATATTCATCTAATGGTCGAGGTTTTCCAATACCATATCCTTGAGCATAATTTACACCAATTGCTTTTAACATCCCTTTAATTTCATCATTTTCAACAAATTCTGCAATGGTTTTCATACCCATAACCTGTCCAATCTGATTGATTGATTTTACCATGGCGTAATCTATTGGGTCTTCTACCATATCTTTGACAAACATCCCGTCAATCTTTAAATAATTAACAGGTAAGTTTTTCAGGTATCCAAATGAAGATAAGCCACTACCAAAATCATCTAAAGCAAATTTACAGCCTATTTCCTTGAGTAACTTAATGAAAGTAAGTGCGGCATTCAAATTTGAAATAGCAACAGTTTCAGTTACTTCAAAGCAGATTTTTTGAGGCAATACTTCTGACTCCCTTAATAACACCATAATAGTTTCAAGAAATTTTTTATTCGTTAAAGAGGGGCCAGAGAGGTTAATTGATATAAAATCTATTTTCTCAACAAAATCAGAATGTGATGCCAATATGGTGAAGGCATTTTTAATTACCCAGAGATCTATTTTTTCGATCAGATCATATCGTTCTGCCGCTGGCAAAAATGCTCCGGGTTGAATAATTTTGCCATCTTCACTAAGCATTCTAATCAGTAGTTCATAATGCTCTCCTTCACTACTATCCAGTGCTATGATGGGTTGTGCAAAAATCTGAAAACGGTTCTCTTCCAGGGCCTGGTTAATTCTGCTAACCCAATGCATTTCACCTTGACGTAATGCTAGCTCTGCATCATCAGATTTATATATATGAATTCGATTCCTGCCAAGATCTTTAGCCATATAACAGGCCGAATCAGCCTGCTTTAGTACTTCAATCGGGTTGCTTGTTGTTTCATTAATTGCCACCAGCCCGATGCTGGCACCGATACGAAATGAACGGCCTTCCCACTCAAATACAAAATTCTGAATGGATTGTAGTATCGTAGTAACAACCCTGTTTGCCTGTTCTAACGAACAGTTTTCGATCAACACACCAAATTCATCTCCGCCAAGACGAGCCAAAGTATCACGATTCCTCACCGTACTACGTAAGACTCGACCCAGTTGATTAAGTAGATTATCTCCAGCTACATGACCGCTGGTATCATTAATCACTTTAAATTGATCAAGGTCTATAAAACATAAAGCATGTTCATCTTTATGTTTTTTTGCGGTTGAGATTAACTGTTGAGTTCGATGCTCAAATTCGCGCCGATTAATCAGACAGGTTAGTGCATCATGGCTTGCCTGGTAGCTAAGTTTTTCTGATAATTTGAACTCTTCACTAACATCATCAAGTATTCCGATATAGTGTGTAATTTTCCCTTTTTTATCCTTTACTCCCGTAATGGATTCTCTTGCTCTAAATATATCACCATCTTTTTTCCTGTCATCAAGATCTTCTCTCCATTCGCCTCCAGAACTAATTGTTTTCCAAAGCTCTTCATAAAAATAATCAGACGTTTCACCTGATTTTAATATATTTGTTTTATGACCAATGGCATCTTTTTTTGAATAACCTGTCAATTCAAAAAACTTGGGATTAACATATTCAATTGTTCCTTCGATATTGGTAATCATGATAGCTGATGGACTAGCTTCAATTGCTCGTGAGAGTTTTTTCATTTCCTTTTCAGCAGATTTTCTTTCTTCAATTTCCCTTTCCAGCTTTTTACGACTTAATTCAAAAAGAAATGCTGCTATCAGGAATCCAATTATGATAATCAAACAAAATAAAACGAAAAATACACGGGTTGTGTTTAAAGCCTTAAAAGCTTCATCAAAATCCTGTTCGGTAGCCAGACCAATATTTAATTCATCATCCCATATCCAGACTCCAATAACCTTGCTTCCCCTGTAATCCAAATAGCCATCAAGATTTCTTCCTGATTTCTCCTTGAGAACAGATTTAAACATAAGTGTAAAAGTTGAATCAGTGCTAGATTGATTATTAGGTAATTCATTTAAACTGATTCTTGATGGAATAATTTGCCGTACGTTCAACATACTTCGTTTTCCTTGTTCTAAAATACCCAGACGATGCAGTTGATTATCAAATCGGCTATTACTAATCATGACTCCTGATGAATTGAATGCATAGGTTTCTCCAGTTGACCCAATATGTCCCCTTTGAAGAACTTGTGTATAGGTCTTAAATGGATTTATCCGTAATGTAACTAAAGCAATAATTTCACCTTTTTGATCTCTTATTGGGGCACCACTAAACATGGTCGGGTAATTCGCTACCAGCTGACCCTTTTCATTTTTCAATGGAACGTCGGAAATTTGAGGTAGTGTAATGAGACTTTCCCCAGCCCATAATCGGTCAAGGAATTTGCTCTGGTTCATGAGTAAATTTGTGGTTCCAGTATTGGCATCTCTTGTTGATGCCAAACTTACATTTTCAGGGGCTATAATAAAAAAACCACGAAGTCCATGCGATAACAAGAGTGGACTCAACTCTTTTCTCAATTTTTTTTGGGCGGGTGAGTTTATTAGTTGGTGGGGTGTTCTCTGAGTAGATAAAAGTTGTTTTGTTAAATCGATTACTTTAGGAGATGTAGCAATTGCATTAACAGTATGTTTATTTTCCTCAACCCACGATTTGAGCCCTTGTTGTGTAATATATAAAGTACTATGAAATGCTTCGTCAATTGAATTTTTGAATTGCTTTTCAATCATGGTAAATGAAAATGAGCCAAGCAAGGCAACGAAGCCTACACTGGCAAAAACTATCAATAAAAAAAATTTACGCATTTAATAGTCTGTAATGTAACTGCATGATATATATTTATATAGCAGAATATTATTAAAACTTAAGATGTAATTAGAGCTTAGAGTTTCTGGAGTATAAAATTTATATTTATTATTTTGTTTACTAAACAACTGTAAACTCCAACAACTCCACCCATTTATTATGATTACCCACATTAGTTTCAGGCAAAGATTTTCATATGTCAAATGCTCTTATCAGTCAGCAATTATTGACTGCAACCCATAAGATCATTGAACTTTTGTGTTATCACACTGAACACATTAATTGTAGAGAAGCTCCGGTTTTAGATAAAATACCGAGAACACTAGAAACATGATATTTGTTTATATTGGCAATAGGAGTGACAGTTACCCCCTTAAACCTCTAGCTGCCAACATCTTGTTCCTTGAATTAGAAAGCTATTAATAATTATAGATGTTGAAAAATATACCAGCTCGGTCAACTCATAAGAGCATTTGATTTTGAATCGACCTTTAATAATAGCTCAGTCCATAACAGAGCCACACACTATAAATGCAGATCTTCACCCCCTGAAATAAGCTAGGAATATTCCAGCTGTCCATTCACACAGGACAAACTAATCTCTCCATTTAAGAATTGCAGTAAATACTTGCCGATCATTTCATTTCGCCAGCCCGTGGTGATTTTACTACCTACCTTTCCAGCCACTAACTGGTCAATTTCTTTTTTAGTCGTGACCGAGGCTAGCGCTATTTTATTTTTCTCTGCTACAACCCGGCATATAGCCATCAGGCAATCAGAGGTGGCCTGCTGATCAATATTCAATTTCACAAATTCTGGTAGTTTTGGATATTGTGAAGAGTCAATGAGTGAAGCTTCTTTAATAACCTTTAAAATGGCATCGCCATTTTTCTTTATATAATCAGCACTTAGGTTTCCAATCTGCTTTAAATCATTATGTGTGACAGGTTTAAAACGGGCAATATCGATCAAATCTTCATCCTTTAACATCCAGCGTTTTGGACGATTCTTATTTATAGCCAGTTGCTCCCTCCAACGACACAATTGATCTGCATTATTCAGCGCAGCTCCCTTTAATTTTTGAACACCGCGGAGTTTTTTCCATAACATAGTCATGTCCAGCTGATACACGGCTTTATCTGACATCTTCTGAAAATCAGCCTGTATCCATGACCAACGATCTCTACTCTCCAGCTCATCTTTCATAGTTTCGTACATCTGAATCAGGTAACGCACATCATCCATGGCATAGTCCAGCTCTCCATCCGATAACGGCCTTCTACTCCAGTCTGCACGAGTATATTTTTTCTCCAACTGTACACCGCATTTTCTATTCACCAGATCTGCATAACCAATCTGGTTGGCATAACCTAAAACCGCAGCGGCTAACTGGGTATCAAATACTGGTTCTGGCAAGGCATCAAACTGCTGAAAAAATAATTCAAGATCCTGACTGGGAGAATGTAAAATTTTAACCATGGATGTATTTTGAAAGATTTCTACCAGTGGTGAGAAATCATCGATGGCCAGAGGGTCAATGCATGCCTGCTCCGTTTCAGTTGCCAGCTGGATTAATGCCAATAGCGGAAAATAGGTTTTTTCTCGGATAAACTCAGTATCCAACGCACAGTATTTACAGCTCTGGATTGTGAAACAAAAATCTTTAAGCGCCTGGTTGCTATCAATATAGTGATACTTCAATTCATTCTTCCTAACTTAAATTAGCTTTACGCCTGACATCGCGTAGTAAAATAAAAATCCATGGCCAGATAAACATACCGGTTAAGGGTGGTCCAAAAAATGCCATGACGGGCGTACTTCGCTGCAACATACCTTCTATCCAGACCACTGCAATTTGATTGATTAATAATAAAATCATCACATACATGGCCTGACCCGGCAGCGACATCACCCTGATGCGCTGATACAAGTTCATATTAATAAAGATAATGATGACTAACGCTAAACTATGTTGCCCGAGCAAAGTCCCTTGCATCACATCTACAATCAAACCGGTAAAAAAAGCAAACCATACGCCCACTTTTTTGGGCAAGGCCATGCTCCAGTAAACCAATATCAGGGCTACCCAGTCCGGTCTATAAATCTGCGTCCAGTCGGGTAAAGGTAATATCTGTAAAGTCAGCCCCAATATCAGACTGAGTGGAATAACAAAAAAATTAAGTGTAATCATTCTTCTGTTGTATTTTCGCGTGATTGTATAACCAGTACTTCGCGACTACTGTCTAAGCGTGCTTTTGGCCTTGCAATTGCAGATTTGAAACCATGCGTTTTATCCAGTGATATATGTGTAATAGTGGCCACAGGATAATCCGCAGGGAAACGCCCACCCAATCCAGAGGTAACCAGTTCATCACCCGGTTTAATACTTGCGGTTGCGGGTAAATAGCGCAGCTCCAGCTCATCGGTACTGCCATTGCCGAAAGCTACCGACCGCATTCCGCTATGAATAAACTGCACAGGAATAACGTGTTCAGGATCGGAAATCAATTTTACCGTGGATGAGTTATGCCCGACATGGATAATTTGTCCCATGATGCCGTAATCATCGATAACGGCCTGTCCATCCTTCAATCCATCCAGCGAACCTTTATTCAGTTCGATTAACTGCCGATAAGGATTTTGATCGACCGATAGTAATTCTGACACGATAACTTCATCAGATAATTTACGTGAGGCTCCCAGTAGTTGGCGTAAACGGGTATTTTCAGCAAGTAACACATCCATTTTTTGCAAGCGTGCGTTAAGCAATCGTTCTTCCTGCTTCAAATATCTATTTTCACCCACCAGGCTGTTATGCGTATTAAACCACTCTGCCACCCAGGTACCAGACATGGCAGGCAAACTAACCAGATAACGTAATGGAGAGACAAGAACAGAAATACCGGATCGCACACTTTCCAGATGAGTAAAGCGTTGGTCCACAAACATTATGGAAATACTAAGTGCGATCAGGAACAGAGCTGGCGCAACCGTGCCTCGTGCAGGCTGGAATATATTTTTCATACTATGACATTTCCCCTGAGGAAGCGCCAAACAGTGAACTGAGGGTTACGAGAAAGAATATGTTTTGCGTAACCCTGAAAATCACTCTACCGCCAGGAAATCTAACCCATGCTGATCGACCATTTCCAGCACACGTCCACCACCACGAGCCACACAAGTTAGTGGATCTTCAGCAATAATGACAGGCAAGCCGGTTTCTTCCATAACCAGTCGATCCAGGTCACGTAGTAATGCTCCACCACCGGTCAACACGATACCGCGGTCAGCAATATCAGAACCTAATTCAGGGGGTGTTTGTTCCAGCGCATTTTTAACCGCACTGACAATGCCATAAAGGGGGTCTTGTAAGGCTTCAAGAATTTCATTGCTATTGAGGGTAAAACTTCTGGGTACACCTTCAGACAGGTTACGACCCTTAACTTCAATTTCGAGCAGATCTTCGCCCGGGTAAGCGGCAGCAATCTCGACCTTAATTCTTTCTGCGGTCGCTTCACCAATTAAAATGCCGTAATTTCTACGCACGTAATTAGTTATCGCTTCATCAAAACGATCTCCACCGATACGAACAGATGCAGAATAAACAATACCGTTAAGTGACATAACTGCCACTTCTGAAGTACCACCACCGATATCCAGCACCATCGAACCCTGAGGTTCATCAACTGGCATGCCAGCACCAATCGCAGCGGCCATCGGCTCTTCAATCAAATAAACTTTTCTTGCGCCGGCACCCAGAGCAGATTCACGAATCGCACGACGTTCAACTTGTGTCGCTCCACAGGGTACACAAATCAATACACGAGGGCTGGGACGGAATAACTGGTTTTCGTGCACTTTGCGGATAAAGTGCTGTAGCATTTTTTCGGTATAGGTAAAGTCAGCAATAACACCATCTTTCATCGGACGAATAGCAGTAATATTTTCTGGTGTACGTCCGAGCATTTTCTTCGCATCAGAACCAACGGCTTCAACCGATTTTGGTCCTCCCGGACCCCGATCCTGTCGAATGGCTACAACGGAGGGTTCATTGAGCACAATACCCTGACCACGAGAATAAATAAGTGTGTTTGCTGTACCTAAATCAATAGATAAGTCGTTGGAGAGAAGTCCACGTAATGCTGATAACATTGAATGTTTTTTACCTGTTTTTTGTGATATTGGACTTTCTATATGTCCAATCCTGAAAAGTTGCGCGTACTCTAGCAATGGGTAAGCCTGAGAGCAAGACGGAAATGCCTGATTTTGCTTATCCCGAGGGCTTTTCTATGGTAAGTTTGCGAGCTTTTGAAACTTTGACGATATTCTACCGTCATTTTATGATTAAAGAACCCAAATATGTCCTTAAAAACTGAAGATGTTAAAAATATCGCTCATTTGGCAAGACTGGCAATAGACGATGATGCCGTTGCCGACTATGCCAGTGATCTATCAAACATTCTGGATCTGGTCGATCAGATGAACCAGGTGAATACTGATAATGTCCAGCCCATGGCTCATCCAATGGATTCGCAACAGCGACTGCGAGATGACGAAGCCTCTGAGCCCAACCAGCGAGACAAATTTCAGTCTGTCGCACCCGATGTAGAAAGCGGTCTGTACCGTGTCCCTAAAGTTATTGAGTGATCCACAACAATATGAATAAAAATACCAGCAGCACCATAAAAGAATTACAAACTGGCCTGGCTCAGGGAAAATTCTCCAGCACCGAAATTACGGCTGATTATTTAACGAAAATCAATCTGTTAAATCCGGATATCAATGCCTTTATCACGGTTACCCAGGAAAAAGCCCTGGAGCAGGCGAAAGTTGCCGATAAAATAATAGCTGACGGAAAAGGCACTGCACTCACTGGCATTCCACTGGCGCATAAAGATATTTTCTGTACCGACGGCACTCGTACAACTTGCGGCTCAAGAATGCTGGAAGACTTTAAAGCACCTTATAACGCCAACGTTATTGAGAACTTTGAAAACCAGCATACTGTCATGTTAGGTAAGACCAACATGGATGAGTTTGCTATGGGTTCATCCAATGAAAACAGCTTTTATGGCCCTGTCAAAAACCCCTGGGCTATGGACAGTGTTCCCGGGGGCTCTTCTGGTGGATCAGCTGCCGCGGTAGCCGCTGGATTAGCACCTGCTGCAACCGGTACCGATACCGGCGGATCAATTCGACAACCTGCTGCTTTTTGTGGCATCACAGGTCTGAAACCAACTTATGGAAGGGTTTCACGTTACGGCATGATTGCTTATGCATCCAGCCTGGATCAGGGTGGCCCAATGGCTCACACCGCTGAAGATTGCGCCATATTGCTACAATCCATGGCCGGTTTTGATAAAAGAGATTCAACCTCTATCGATAAAGAAATCCCAGATTACACGGCATCTCTCAACAATAACCTGTCGGGCCTGAAAATTGGTCTACCAAAAGAGTATTTTGCCGAAGGCCTGAATGTGGATGTCGCCAAAAACATCGATGAAGCAATCAAGCAATATGAAAAAATGGGCGCAGTAATCAAAGATATCAGTCTGCCTAACAGTAAAATTGCCATCCCAACTTATTACGTGGTTGCCATGGCTGAGTGCTCTTCCAATCTGTCACGTTTTGATGGCGTTCGTTTTGGTCATCGCTGTGAAGACCCCAAAGATCTGGAAGATTTATATAAACGCTCTCGTGGAGAAGGTTTTGGCGAAGAAGTTAAACGTCGCATCCTGATCGGCGCATACACCTTGTCTGCCGGTTATTACGATGCCTTTTACCTAAAGGCTCAGAAGCTACGCCGCCTGATCAGCCAGGACTTTACCACTGCATTTGAAGAGGTCGATATCATCGCAGGTCCAACCACTCCAGAAGTTGCCTGGGTCACCGGTGATAAATCAGATGATCCAGTCAGTATGTATTTACAGGATATTTATACTATCTCCGTTAACCTGGCGGGATTACCGGGCATGTCTATTCCGGCAGGCTTTGCTGATGAAAAACCCGTTGGTTTGCAATTGATTGGAAACTACTTTGATGAAAGCCGCCTGTTAAATGCCGCTCATCAATTTCAGCAAAATACTGACTGGCACCAGATGTCACCGGAGGAAAAATAATGCAGTGGGAAACCGTTATCGGGCTTGAAATCCACGCCCAGCTTGCCACAAAAAGCAAAATATTCTCTGCTGCATCAACAGCCTTCGGAGCCGAACCTAATACTCAGGCTTGTGCTGTCGACCTCGGTCTACCCGGCGTTTTACCTGTATTGAATAAAGAAGTCGTCAACATGGCGATTAAATTTGGTGTTGCAATTGATGCTGAAATTGGACGCGAGTCAGTTTTTGCCCGTAAGAATTATTTCTACCCGGATCTGCCCAAAGGCTACCAAATCAGTCAGATGGATCTCCCGATTGTGGGCAAAGGTCAACTGACTATCAGTCCTGAAGAAGGGACATCTAAAGTCATCGGTATCACACGTGCACATCTGGAAGAAGATGCCGGAAAATCATTACACGATCAATTTCCCGGACAAACCGGCGTTGACCTGAATCGAGCCGGCACCCCATTACTGGAAATTGTTTCCGATCCTGACATCAGCTCGGCAAAAGAAGCTGTGGCTTATGCCCGAAAGATTCACTCACTAGTTCAGTTTATTGAAATTTGTGATGGCAACATGGCACAAGGTTCACTGCGCTGCGATGCAAACGTATCGGTAAGACCTGTCGGTCAGCAGGAATTAGGTACAAGAGCCGAAATAAAAAACATAAACTCATTCCGTTTTCTGGAACGTGCCATTAATTTTGAAATTGAACGTCAGATTGATCTCATCGAAGATGGTGGAACGGTCGTACAGGAAACCCGCCTGTACGATTCTGAAAAAAATGAAACTCGCTCCATGCGCAGTAAAGAAGAAGCCAATGATTATCGCTATTTTCCCGATCCTGACCTGCTTCCTGTCAGGGTGACTGATGAAGATATTGAAAGAATTCGTGCGACATTACCGGAATTACCCGAACAAAAACGTTTACGCTACATCAACGAATTAAAGCTAAGCGACTACAATTCAGAATTGTTATCCAGTAGCCGTGAAATTGCAGATTTTTTTGAAACCGCTTTAGCCCAGTTACCAGGTCAGTCCAGTCTGCTTGCAAACTGGATACTCGGTGACCTGACGGGTGCATTAAATAAATCTGAAATGGGTTTTGCTGATTCACCAATTAACCCGGAACAACTAGCCGGATTGCTAAAACGTATCAACGACAATACTATTTCAGGAAAAATTGCGAAAGAAGTGTTCGAAGCGATGTGGAATGGTGAAGGCAGTGCCGATGAAATCATCGACAGCAAAGGACTTAAGCAAATCACCGATTCTGGTGCGATTGAAAAACTGATCGACGATGTGATTGCCGAAAATCCAGGACAAGTAGAACAGTTCCGAGCCGGGAAAGAAAAAGTACTCGGGTTCTTTGTAGGCCAGATCATGAAACAATCAAAAGGCAAAGCAAATCCCGGACAGGTCAATCAACTACTGCGTGAAAAGCTAAAACCTTAATCAGTTAAGTGCTCCATACAAATTACCCATCACCTCTCGGTGATGGGTTAAATAATGAGCCTGATTACTGCAGTGCCTTAAATTTCTGAAACTCTAACCACTACAAAAAATCCCTGGATCAGGCATATCATCACGATGATCCATAGTTTCATCAGTTTCACCCAGCTTTACAGAACTGCAACCGTTAACAACTAGCGTTAGCATGGCTCTTTAATCTCTATTCACACTTTTGTTAGACGACGCTTAAGTCTTTTTATTCATAATAATTTCAAAAATTCTCTAGCATTAACGAATTCTGTGCGGCTGATTAGTGTAAAATTTTGTATTATTGACCATTTTAGCGCATTAGTTTTTAATCCCACATGAAATCAAAAGACCAGATATTTCGCTTTTTAGTAGATCACACACCCATTCGCGGGCAGCTGATTTCTCTGGATGCCAGCTGGCAAAAATGCTTTCAGCAAAGCGATGCCGGAGAGTTAGCGAAAACCCTGTTAGGTCATGCTTTATCAGCAACGACTTTACTCGCCAGCACATTAAAAATAGATGGCAGTCTGACATTACAAATAAGAGGACAGGGAGCCATCCATCTGCTCGTCACCGAGGCAACAAATAACCGCACAATAAGAGGTTTAGTTCGGCAATCACGGGAGGTGGATAACCCCGAAGCCAGCTTGAAAGAAATTTTCGAGGCAGATAAAATTGTGATTACCATTGATAATGGAATAGGCAAACCTCATCAGGGAATCGTTCCATTATCCGGTTCAAATTTATCCGAGGCACTGGAAGCATATTTTGAACAATCAGAACAATTACCCACCAGACTCTGGCTTGCCTGTAATGAATCCTCAGCATCAGGGTTACTGTTACAAAAGCTTCCTGACAGCTCAACAACAGAACAACACGAAGATACCGATAGCTGGAACAGGTTAACGCAGCTTGCTTCCACCATCACCGATCAGGAATTACTGGAACTGGATGAAAATGAAATTCTTCATCGACTATTTCATGAAGAAAGCATACGATTGTTTGATGCTGAACCCGTTCGATTTCAGTGCAGTTGTTCTCGAAATAAAACCAGCAATATGATTAAATCACTGGGCAAAAGTGAAGCCGAGGACATTTTAGTCGAAAAAGGAAAAATCCAGGTTAGCTGCGAATTTTGCAATGCAATTTATGAATTTGATTCTGTCGATGTAAAACAACTTTTCGAATCTATTATAAATTTACCCGATAACAAAACGACACATTAAAAACCGTGAAAATTAAACGAACCACTGCCAATAAAATCATGGGGCAGGCAAGCAAACAACCGGATAACTGTTTACTGGGTATTCTGGATAGTAACGAAAGACTTATTAACGCTTTCACACTGGATGAAATTACTCAACTTCTATCCGATCACTCTGACTCTGTTCTTTTTTTCAACCAGAGTACTCAGGCAAGTGACATAAAAGACAGAATTGTGTATTCCGATGGTCAGCAGCATATTGAAGTGTTTCAGGATACCGAAGGTGTTTTCGGATTAAGAGCTTACCTTCAGAAAGGAAAAATTCAGACGCCAATCACTCTGGAATTAAGCGACTAGTAATACGACTATGCTGTGGCAACTCATTAGCATTGTTTTTCCTATCTTTGCCATCGTTTTACTGGGTTTTGTCTACGCCCGAAAACACAGCCCGGACATGGCGGCAGCCAATAAGTTAAATATTGATATTTTTGTACCCGCTTTAATATTTGATGTTTTAACATCCAAAAGCTTTAACCTGGAAGAATACCAGTTACTTACATTCGCAGCCATTTGCGTGGTGCTTGGCTCGGTCATTGTTGCATGGCCTGTTGCACGTTTTTTTGGCTATCAATTTAAAACCTTCATTCCCCCTATGCTGTTTAATAATTCAGGAAACCTGGGGCTGCCCTTAATGGTTTTTGCGTTTGGTGAAAAAGCACTGCCAGCAGCCGTCATGTTATTCATCGTAGAAAACACGTTACATTTTAGTGTTGGCATGAAAATTTTAAGCAACAAATCATCTTTACTGGGTTTATTTAAAATCCCCATTTTACTGGCTACCATCGCCGGCCTGAGCATTTCAATCCTGCACTTTCAAATGCCAGCATTATTAGCCACTCCGATTAAAATGCTTGGGCAAATTTCCATCCCGTTAATGTTATTTTCACTGGGGGTGAGGCTAATTCATATAAACTGGCAGGACTGGAAAATCGGCCTGATCGGCGCTGTGGTCAGCCCACTTAGCGGACTTGCTATAGCCTTACCCGTTGGTTACCTGCTTAACTTACCTGCTCAGCAATATTCTCTGCTTATTCTGTTTGGCGCATTACCCCCTGCAGTATTAAACTACATGATTGCAGAGCGTTATAATCAACAGCCCAGGCATGTTGCATCCATTGTAATGATGGGAAACCTGGCTGCTATTGTCGTCATTCCGCTGGTATTGGCTTTTTTATTATAAATCCGGAACATAAAACTTATGACTAACCGATGGATTGAACCCATAGCCTTATTAGGCAAACACGTTACTCTTGAACCAATGGATCTCAGGCATGTTGCTGAATTACAGGCTGCTGCCAGAGATGGTCAGTTATGGAAACTGTGGTACACAGCGGTACCTTCACCCGAACAGACCGAAGAATATGTAACAACGGCCTTAAAGAAACGCGACCAATCTGGTGAAATGCCTTTTGTTATTCACGAGCATAAAACCAATAAAGTCATAGGCTCCACCCGATTTTTAAATGTAGATGAACACAATCAGAGGCTGGAAATTGGACACACCTGGTACTCAGAAAGTTATCAGCGTACTGCCAAAAATACCGAAACCAAATTACTGCTTCTTACGCATGCTTTTGAACAACTGTCTTCTATAGCCGTTGAATTCCGTACTCACTGGATCAACCACCAGTCTCGGCGAGCCATCGAGAGACTCGGTGCTAAACAGGACGGCGTGTTAAGAAACCATTCCAGATCTGAAGATGGTGGTTTTCGCGATACGGTTGTTTATTCCATCATTCAGAGTGAATGGCCAATGGTGAAAAAACACCTTCAATTCATGCTCAGGTAACATGTTTTTAAAGGGATTTTTAATCACCAGTTTTACACTTATTGCCAGCCATGCAATTGCAGCTCCGGTTATTACTATTCAAACAGAATATTTTACAGTAACCGGTAACGACTCAAACAGCCTGTACCAAAGTCTTCAAAAAAATGGTCCCATCGGTGAAAATGGAGACCGCTACCACGCCGTAACCCGCTGGAAAGCCCGATGGAGTTATAGCTGGCGGGAAACTTCCAGATGGTGTCAATTAAGCGGAGTCGAAGTTAGTTTAGATATCGACTACCTATTACCCAAATTTAAAGCACTAGAATCTAAACCAGAACATTTGAAAAAGAGTTGGGACAACTACTTTCAAGCCCTGTTCAAACACGAGCAGCAACATAAAGATTACGGTGTCCAGGCTGCAAATGAGCTGGAACAGGCATTACTCGCCATCAATGAACGACAGGCATGCTCTACGCTACAGAACAACATGGCAGATACTGCACAGCAAATTCTGGATAAATATGACCTGTTGGAAAAAGAATTTGACCGTGTCACCAACCACGGACTTAACCAGGGAATTAAACTGCAATAACACTCTCCCCCTGCTCACTCTATTATCACTTAACCAAACAAACTGAATGAACCATTAATTATTTGATCAGACGCCAATATTATTAGCATCAAGCCATATTCATAACCTATGATGCGGCAAGGCCGCTGCTTCATAAAGAACAATTTATCAGGTGTTATCAATACTTACTCATGAATCAAAATAACTATGTCTAACGAAAAAAATAAGATTATTGTTGGAAGAGAAGAATGGTGTTCTTTTCCTGGTTTAGGTGTTCCTGCCATTAAAGCACGAGTAGATTCTGGTGCTAAAACATCGTCAATGCATGCTTTTAATATTCAAAAGTTTCGACGCGATGGAGAGAGCTGGGTAAGCTTTGAAGTCCACCCCCTGCAAAATGATAGAAGAACCGTCATTCGCTGCGAAAGGCCTGTAATTGATAAAAGAATAGTGAAAAGCTCGAGTGGTATTTCAGAAACTCGCTATGTGGTAAGCGCCACAATTAAAGCGGGAATTGAAAACTGGGATATCGAGCTGACCCTGGCAAATCGGGACTCGATGGGCTTCAGAATGCTTCTTGGGCGTGAAGCCATGAGCGGCCGCATGATAGTCGACCCTTCGTTAAGCTTTTGCCTCGGGGAAGTTAGTTCAGAAACTCTTGATGAGTATTACGGCAAAAAGAAACATAAAAGTAGCGGCCTAAAAATAGGTTTACTTGCCAGTAATCATGAGTTGTATTCAAATCAACGAATTCTCGAAGCAGGTCAGGAACGTGGCCATGAAATGGTGTTTCTAAACATCAAACAATGTTACATGAAAATTGATGCCATGGAGCCAGAGGTTCACTATCGTGGCGGCAAGGTGCTCAATGACCTTGATGCTGTAATCACCAGAATTCGTCCAAGCGTAACATTTTATGGCTGCGCTCTAGCGCGTCAATTCGAAAGCATGGGCGTGTACACAATAAATTCCTCTGCAGCCATTACACAGTCACGAGATAAACTTTTTTCACTACAACTGTTGCTTAAAAATGGCATCAGCATACCCACAACCGGTTTCGCCAATTCACCCATGGATACCAATGACCTTATAGAAATGGTTGGTGGCGCACCTCTTATAGTCAAATTATTAGAAGGCACTCAGGGACGTGGCGTCGTACTAGCCGAAACAAAAAAGGCAGCCGAAAGCGTGATCAATGCATTCAAAGCCCTTCGAGCTAACTTGCTGGTTCAGGAGTTTATTAAAGAAGCGGATGGAAAAGATCTTAGGTGTTTTGTCATTGATGGAAAAGTAGTCGCTTCAATCCAGCGAGAAGCAGCTCCCGGCGAGTTTAGGGCCAATATCCACCAGGGTGGCACAGCTTCAATCGTAAAAATCACCCCTCAGGAGAGAGCCCTTGCTTTAAAAGCATCTAAAACTTTAGGTTTAAAAGTAGCGGGTGTCGATATCATCCGCTCTAAAAAAGGACCTCTACTGTTAGAAGTCAATTCATCACCCGGCCTGGAGGGAATTGAATCGGCGACCGGAAAAGATATCGCAGGCATGATGATTTCATCCATTGAGAAAAAACTGGGCTGGAAGAGAGAGCTGAATGTAGAAAGTGAGAGTTAATAAATCTCTGATATTTCAGGTTTTTATCTTTTTAACAATAAATAGCAGAATGACCGCACCAAAAACTGCGGTTACCAGTGAGCCAATAAAACCACTTGACGTTAATCCCAGAAAACTAAATGCCCAGCCACCAATAAATGCACCCACAATGCCAATGATCATATTCATCAACAAACCAGAGCCTTTACCTTTCATGATTAGCCCCGCCAACCAACCGGCTATAGCTCCAATAATAGCCATATAAACGAATCCCATTACTGCTCCTTAAATTATTTGAGTTTACAAGAACTGGATTATAACGCTGAGTTGATGCAGAATAAAACAGACCTGCAGGAGAGCTCCTGCAGGTCAACTGGATAAGCCTGTCAGTTACATTCTAAAAACTATAGCGGACCGGCTTAAAGGGCCACGTCAGCGCCTAATCAACACTGACAGACACAGTTTATAACTTGTAAATTAATCCTGGCTGAACAACATTAAGGTGCTAAATTAGTGCTTGAACTAAAAGTGGGTCGTCACGAGGCTTTTCTGAGTATGTGATATTTTGCTCACTACATATAGGCGTTTGGTCATTTAAATAACTAAATGTAGTGATCATAAAGATTGCGTACTCGGAGAAGTCGCAGTAGAGTCTACTTTTGGTTCAGGCACTAACTTATGCAATATACCGATAAGATCCCCGATAAAAGTGAATTCTACCCTCTGTATGTTTCCACCGGCTGGAATCAAAGCCTGATGCTCAGCGCCGAACAACTCGAACAAGCTGTAAAAAATAGTTTTTCAGTTATCTCTGTGTATGAAAATAACCAGCTGATCGGCTTTGGTAGAATTGTTTCTGACGGAGTTGTTTATGCAACCATATACGATGTAATCGTTAGCCCTAATTGGCAAAAACAGGGCATAGGCAGCACTATCGTGCGTAAACTGGTGAGCCAATGTGAATTTAATGACATTCGTAGCATTCACCTGTTTGCTGCTAAAGGCGCAGAAAACTTCTATAAGAATCTTGGATTTGCATCCAGACCTTTTGATTCCCCCGGAATGGTGTATGAAAAAATATAACAACCAGTCACACTAAAACCCACCATCTATCGCATAAAAACAATCATTTAAAAACTCTGAATCAATATAAAATTGATGTGTCGATTTTTTGACTCTTTTAACCAATATGATTATCATATCGACTGAAGAAACTTTTTTAAAAACAGGGATGTAGAAAAACTTTATAAAATATATATCAACAATATATTCAGCTAAGCTGAAACATGCACTACACCCATGTGCCGAGGATAAAATGAATTACAGTCTAAACTTCACTGCCAGTATTCTGGTTTGCAGTGCCTGCCTCCTTCCATATCAATCGCTACAGGCTTCAGA
>JABHSO010000018.1 GCA_018669845.1 Gammaproteobacteria bacterium
CCTTCTTTCATTTCTACAGCCCTGATAATCACCATATTAGGCAATAATCTGATACTAAAATGAAAGGTATGCTCTACACCATCGGTGTCACTTACAGTAATTGGTTCAAATGAAATATGTTCAAAGTTTAGTCCTAAATACTCAGCAATAGATTCGTTGTAGCATTTAGTACATAAATAGTCATATTCACCAGACTTTTGACCAACGAAGATACCATCATGCGATTGAACAACAGAATTACAGAATTACAGAATTACAGAATTACAGGATGAGCATAGAGAATCCTTATCGAAATTTTTCAAAATTTAGTCCTGTTTGGTATTTGGTAGGTAATTGCATATTCTGGTTTTAATCGATCATTTCCAGAAAATACATAATATTCCTTAACGAATAATAAAAAAGATCCATATCAAGCAGCATCCTTCACTAACTGGTACAAATACCCACGACTTATCCCATGTTTCCGCGCTAACTTTGCTTTATTCTTTGTCACAAAAAAACTCATCTTTAATATTCTGAACAACTTCATTACAGACCTCAACACTTGACTGATGGAATAACGCTTCAAAGCCTTATTTTTACACAGGGCACCCAAGAATTGGACATTTACAATCAATAAAAGAACGGGTTTAAATGCTCAATTAATATTCCGATCTGGTTTTCTCACATTTACTGTTCAAAATAATGCCTGTTTTGGAGCCAAATTGTTGAGGTCTGCATTAGTAAAGTTTGATCAAAAAATGTCGCACACAAACTCTTTTCTTTAGGGGAGAGATAGTGCGACGAAGTTTATTCAGGTCTAGTTTGGTTTTCAATGTACTTTTTTACTATATCAACAGAATCTCCACCCGTTGAAATCAGACAATAACTTGGTGACCAGAAATGTTTTCCCCAAAGGTATTTTTGTATCCTGTCAAAATGATCTCTTCGTAAGTCCATGCTGAAGTCATTCCCTACAGCCTGTCAGGAATGTCCGCTCCTGACACACTAGATATCCACGCTAAATTATCGGGAACAACCGCTTTGTCAAAAAAGCGGTCAATTATGTCAGCAACCCCTAAACTCAGATATCGATCATAGAAGCCGTTCCTGACAGATTGTAGTCTTCGTCGGGTCTGTGGCGTAACCAGCCATTCAGGTTGTCATAATAATTAAATATCGTGTCCCAATATTCTCAGTGTCCCCATATTCTCTAACTTCTATTTGGCTCACTCCCAACACTTAGGAGGAATTGCGGCTGTATATACAAATATTTATCTTCATCACATGTCCATTCTAAATCCTCATCACAATTAGCGTAAACAAAGCCATCGTACACCTTTGAGTACATTCCTTTCACTAAGACTGGATCATCTAAACACCGAGCATATACAAACATTATTGACTGCCCATCTGTTATTTCATCTGGTATTTTTGAGCGCTGGGCTTCAAATTCCTTTTTGATTTTAGATATTTCTCGCGCCTGTTTACGATGAGCGGCTACTGTTCTAGCACATGGTTCGCCGTATATAGGCGGAATTTCTTCAAAACGAAGAAATTTGTCATTGTAATACTGACTGTAATGACCTTTTGAAATATAGCCCAACAGGTAGAAATACTGATACCGACTATTCTTACCTTGAATGTCTTTGAATATTTCAGTTGAATTATCAGACCAGCGCAACCTATATTGCTTTGCACCAGATTGTTCCACTAAGGCCACATAGAAAGCACCTGACACATCACCTTTCTCAACAAAGTATCCGAGTACGGCAGCCCCTTTCACAGGAAAGCCATCTAAAGTTCCAAGCGATTCAAGATCTCGTTTATTCAAGACACTTCCCTTTCTGAAGCTAACAGGTGATTATGTGACAGACGCAAATATCGTGATATGCCGCATTATTTTCTTAATATGTTCTCATTCATGGAGTAATTAATCAATGGCATAAAATGGCACTAACGTTCGAATTGAAAGACACTCGTAATCGATTCTTCACGACCCAAACCAAACAGTTCTGACAGGCGGTGTGAAGACTCAAATAAAATCAGGTTCGTTGAAAAATCCCCCACTAATGACATTGGTTTTAGGGATAACTTACCGCCTTATTCCACTTGATAGCTAAAAACAGCCTCATAAAGCATGTCATTTGCCGCTATTATTTTTAGAAAATAGTTTTCACGCAACCTGTGGAGATTACGGTCGTTGAGCTTTAATATTATTTCATCATATCTGAGTCGTTTACAGCATCCTTAGAATATCAAAATTTTATTAAAAACTTGACTTGTAAAATGTAAGGGTTGATCACTTATTCCTCACGTAGATTATCAGCTTTTATTAACGTTTGTTGCTGAGAACTATCCCTGCAATACATATAAACCTGCACTTACTTTTTTTTCCATGAATTATCATCTTTTCTGGAAGTGTCCATGTGGCGGTTATTAACTGCATATTATTCCGTTTATCTATATCCTTATAAATATTCTCTCTGATTTGTGCTTCGTCGTAATACTCTTCTCCGTCACGATAATATCCATAAATAATCGTCAAGCCCAAAAAAACATCATCAAAGCTTTCCCATTGTGGGGAAATTTTCTTTATAGTTCTAATTTGACCTACGAGTGATTTTATATCCTCTGATACACGTTTATCGAAGTTTTCTTGAGTCTTTTCATTTAGATTGTACCAACCCTTTTTTAGCTCTATAAAATAATTTATAGGGTTACCTGCTTCACCATCTTTATATAAACACCATATATCAATACGTCTATTTTTATCCATATGTTCGCAATCAGTTTGGTTAAACGACCACTCAGATAAATGAATAGGAGAAATTTTATTGACGGCGACAGCTAAAGTTGAATAGATATTACGCTCGCCATGTTCAAGGGGATGTTCGTGGCTACCAGTTAAATCATGTAATTTTTTCCAATAACTATAAGACTGGTTAAATATATTCTTCGACAATGTTTCAAAGAATTTACCAGCAATTCTACCATTCACGATTGAATCAGATTTATAGTATTTTTTATCTATGTAAATATTTAAATTCATTTTTTTGCTCCGAATAATTAAATCATATTATCAGAGGTATTCCTAAGCTACTATTTTCAGAATTATGGAAGTTACTCTCCAGCAACCCTAAAGATAGAGGCATAATAATATAATATCAAAACCAGCTATTTACGACCCATAATGTCGCAACAGCATCGTATAATAATCCAACTTTCTGGAGATTATTATGCCTCGATATCGTAAACGTAATAAAAAACCTACTTCTATTGCTTTTGAAGATTCATCAGAACTAGAATTAATCAGGCTCTATTCGCTCAGGGTTCTTACGCAACTTGGCGCCCATAAACCCTTCATCGAACTGGATCATGCTCATGAAATTTCATTTAGTGATGATAAAATTGCGAGCTTGATTGGTATTGATCAATGGCTGGATGACAAACTGGAAAAAAATGATGGTATTGCAGTTATCACCCGAAAACAGGTGCTTAAAGCCATCCAGTCTATGCAACAAACTGCAGAAGCTCTGGCTGATGGGGTACTACCAACAAAAGAATTACGGCATAACTGCCAGCAACTCGCTCAAATCATTGGTCTGACTCAAACTGAATGTCGCATACTGGAGTTCACGGTTCAGTTACATTCAAGCAGCATTTTAGAAGAAGCAACTGATTTGCTAAACGACCTTTCACTTAAACAATTATCACACGCTCTTTCCGTTCTACTTGATATAAATTTTCAGTCCATACAACAGGCCCTTTCCAGTAAAGGAAAGCTGCAGGTGACAGGCCTAATAACCATCAACTCTGATAACTATTCAATGAAAAGTAAAATAGAGCTACTTTCAGATAAATTTGCTGAACGTATGATGTCTTATGAAACCAACACTCTGGAATTACTTAGAGATCAAATTCTTCCTACTGCACCATCAATATTAAAGTTCGACGATTTTCGATATATCGATGATTTTCTTAAAGTGCTGCGCCCATATTTGAAATTAGCGTTATCAACTAAACGTAAAGGTGTAAATATTTTCATTTATGGAGTACCTGGTGTAGGTAAAACTGAGTTAGTTCGATTACTTGGCCAGGATTGCGGCGTAACCTTATATGAGGTTAGCAGTGAAGATGAGGATGGAGACATTCTCGGCTCCAATTCGAGATTACGTGCTTTTAAAGCTTGCCAGGCTATTCTAAAAAAGCAGCCCGCTCTACTTTTGTTCGATGAAGTAGAAGATATATTCGGTGGCTATCTGGGCTCTAGAAAAAATTTAATGGCCTACGTCAATGAAGGTAATAATTCAAAAAGCTGGATAAATAGAACATTAGAGAACAACAATGTTCCAACAATCTGGTTATCTAATGATCGTAGCTGCCTAGAATCAGCTTTTATTCGTAGATTCGATCTGGCTTTTGAGCTACCCATACCACCAAGAAAACAAAGAGAACATATTCTCAGAGAACAAAGTAATGGTTTATTGAGCAAATCATCAATAACACAAATGGCTGATTCAGCGCACCTGGCCCCCGCCATTGTATCCAGAGCATCATCAGTCATAAAATCTATACAATCATCATTAACACCGGAAGAAACAAATGAATCGATTGGGCACTTAATCAATAGCACACTGGTTGCCCAGGGTCATAATGAAATATCATTCAATAAAGCAAATCAGCTACCTGATTACTATGACCCAGGTTTTGTTAATACTGACTCAAGCTTGAACTCCATTGCCGAAGATATCAAATCAGCAGGTAGAAGCACACTTTGCTTGTACGGCCCTTCAGGTACTGGTAAGTCAGCCTATGTTCATTGGTTATCCCAGCATTTAGAACTACCATTACATATCAAGAAAGCATCTGACCTGCTGTCTAAGTATGTGGGAGAAATGGAACAGAATTTAGCCAGGGCATTTCGTGCTGCTGAACAAGATAAAGCTATTTTGCTGATCGATGAAGTCGACAGCTTTCTTCAGGACAGGCGTGGAGCCACAAGATCATGGGAAGTATCTCAGGTAAATGAGCTACTGACTCAAATGGAAAGTTTTTCAGGGATATTTATAGCGACGACAAACCTGGTCAACAATTTGGATCAGGCGGCTCTGCGTCGATTTGACCTGAAACTTTTATTTGATTATCTACAACCTGAGCAAGCCTGGAAACTATATAAGCAACACAGCCTGTCATTAGGATTGAAAAATCCGGGAACACTTCAGAAACACTCTATTGCCGCTATGGATATATTAACACCCGGTGATTTCGCTCTGGTTACTCGACAGCACCGCTTTAATCCTATTAAATCACATTCTAAGTTAATAAAATGTTTGCAAGATGAATGTGCCATGAAAGAGATTGGCAGGAAACGGGCGATAGGTTTTACCTAATTTATATGGGGAATAAAATGGCTGGATTATCAAAATCAAAACTTATCGCACACCGGCAATGCCCCAAACGGCTTTGGTTACAAACTTACAAACCAGAACTGCAAGAAATAGACTCGGGTCAAACGAGTCGTATGGATGCAGGTAATCTGGTGGGTGATATTGCTCGATCACTACATCCTACAGGCATCCTTATTGAAAGTGGCAGTTTATCTCAGGACTTGATTGACACTAAAACTCTGGTTTCAGCTAAAAGACGAAAACCACTTTTTGAAGCTACGTTTAAAGCCAGTAACGTACTGGTTAAAGTTGATTTGTTATTGCCTGTTCGAAATGGATATAAACTGGGTGAAGTGAAATCATCCACCAAAGTTAAACCGTATTACTATGATGATTCAGCTATCCAGGCATGGGTAGTCAAAAAATGTGGACTATCAATAATTCAAACCAACCTTGTGCATATTTGTAATCGCTTTGTTTACCCTGGCAATGATTCATACAATGGACTTTTCACCCATGCCAATATCAACCCGGAAATTTTGGAACTGGAAGTACAGGTACCTAAGTGGATAAAAGCAGCACAGAAAACATTAAAAGGAGTTGAACCCCGTATTGATCCCGGTACTCAATGCAACCAGCCTTTTGACTGCCCTTTTATAAACTATTGCTCACCAGCTAAAAAACCAGCAAAGTATCCTGTCAATATTTTACCCCGTTCAAGTAAACTGATTTCCGAGCTTGAAGAAGCAGGCTATAAAGACTTACGAAAAGTTCCAAAGAAAAAACTCAACAACTCCAGGCATCTTCGCATTTGGAACGTCACAAAAAAGGGAAAATATTACCTTGACCCAAAAGCTAAGAAATTGCTGGATGATTTTTCCTGGCCGCGTTACTACATTGACTTTGAGACCATCAGTTTGGCAGTACCTGTCTGGAAAGGAACTCGACCTTATCAAAAGATTCCTTTTCAGTGGTCATGCCATATTGAGAGAAAAGACAAGTCTCTGAAACATTATGAATTTTTAGCTGACGGCAATAATGACCCACGCCGTGAATTTGCGGAAACTCTGATTAAGGCTGTCAAAAAACGTGGACCTGTTTTTGTTTATAATGCTGGATTTGAAAATATGATCATGCGGGAATTAGCCAGTGACTTTCCTGAATATGAAAAACAATTAAAAGCCATCATTAACAGGGTAGTAGATCTTTTACCCATTGGCAGAGATTATTATTATCACCCTAATATGATGGGTTCCTGGTCAATTAAAAAGGTATTACCTACCATTGCACCAGAGCTGGATTACAGCCAATTGGATGTAGCTGACGGCGGCATGGCAATGGAAGCCTTTGCCGAAATAATGCACGCTGATACACCACCCAAAGCAAAGTTGAAACTTCAAGATGACCTGCTGACTTACTGTGAGAGAGATACCTTAGCCATGGTGAAAATCGCTCACTTCTTTCAAGAGAATTAAATGCCTGCAAAAAGCTCAAGACACACAATGACGAGGCAATGGGCACTATTAAAACTATTGCCAGCAGGAGGCCCTGGCTCAACCGCTAGAGACCTCTGTGAATCGCTCAATCAGCAAGGCCACCCTGTTAGTAAACGGCAAGTTGAGAGAGATCTTGGTGATTTGATGGAGGTCTTCCCAATAGATTGCAATAACAAGAGTAAACCTTATGGCTGGCGATGGGTAAAAGGAGCGCAAATTGATATCCCCGGCATTGGCATGGCTGAAGCTCTGTCCTTAAAATTGATGGAAGGCTGTATGACACCGCTATTACCCAGGGCTATCATGAACACCATTAAGCCAAGGCTTCTTCAAGCCGAAAAGTTACTCGATGAAAAGTCAGCGTTAAACCCGCAAGCCAGGTGGATAGATAAAATCAGGACGGTTAGCCCTACACTTCCTTTATGCGCACCAGAGATTGATGAGGGTATTTTAGAAGAAATACAGGAAGCCCTTTTACATGATCGACAAATAGATACTCGCTATCAATCCAGCACAGCAGATGAACCTAAAAGCTACCTAATGAACCCACTGGCGCTTATTCAACGTGGGCCTGCCACATATCTTGTGGCAACAATAAACTCTTTTACCGATGTACGCCTGTTTGCACTTCATCGATTTAGTCAGGCTGAAATAACTACAGTACCCATTTCGGGTCAGGATACCTTTAATCTTGATCAATATATAAACGATGGACATTTGAATTTTGGCTCGGGAAAGCAGATTCGATTAAGAGCAAACATAGACGATTATCTTGAAAAGATATTGCAAGAAACACCGTTATCAGAAGACCAGAAAATAATCATTAAAAATGATGAATATTATGTTACTGCTACATTAGCAGATACCTGGCAATTACACTGGTGGATACTTTCTCATGGGGAAGGCATTGAGGTTGTTGGACCCAAGGCTGTGCGTGATGCCATAGGTGACCGTTTAAAAGCTGCCAGTGAATATTATTAGCTCGTTACACTTATCTTATCTATTATTAACAGTGTTTGAATATCGCTCGCTAGTCACTCTGGAGTAAAGATTCTTTTTCGCCATTTACCGCCCTTTCTTTGTCCTTCACACGATTGAGAAAACTTTCCGAGTCGGTTTATATGGTACCGACACTATCACCTAAAAAATAGTGAGAAAATCAGTGCCAGCCAAATCAACCTGGCAACCACAATATCCTCTAGACCCGTGAATAACAGGGAAACTCTATACGTCATATTTTGGCGCATATGGAGTATATAATCCTTGTAGTTAGCACACTGTAGTAAAACGAGAATACACAAGAAATTAATATCAGGAGAGGAAAATGAAAAGGCGAAATTTTTTAAAATTATTAAGTAGCAGTTCTTTTGCTTCATCATTACTCAGCCTTGATTTGTTAGCCAGTGTTGAGTCATCAACAAAAAATGGGCAGCAAAATAATTTTGGTATAAATACCGATGAATTTGAATTACCTGGTATTTCTTCAAAGATAGAAATGGAATCATTCTCAGATTATGCGCAAATCAAAGTAATCGGGGTTGGAGGCGGAGGTGGTAATGCCGTTCAACAAATGATTGAGTACGGTATTGAAGGTGTTCAGTACATTTGCATAGATACCGACATTGAAGCTCTCAATAAAATGAGTGCCAAACCGTCCATACAAATTGGTCACTACTGCACCAGTAATTCAGGTTCCGAAAAAAGTTCGGAAGCAGGGGAAAAGGTAACGATGGATGATCGTGAATCTATACAGGAAGCCATATCAGGTTCCGACATGATATTCATTATCGCTGGTATGGGTGGTGAAACAGGTACCAGTGCGGCTCCTATTATTGCGCAAATAGCTAAAGAGATGGAAATATTAACCATAGCCGTAGTGACTAAACCATATGCCTATGAAGGCGGTAAATTAATGGCTTTGGCTGAAAAGGGCATCAAAGAATTATCGGAACATGTTGATTCATTCATCACTATTCCCAATGATAAGTTAATGTTGATGCCAGAAAAACAGGACACTACACGGAACGTATTCAATAAAGCAAATGACATATTACGTATCGCTGTTCAGGACATTGCAGAACTGATTATCTGCCCTGGTTTAATCTGCATAGATTTTGCTGATGTAAGAACCGTGACATCTGAAATGGGCATGGCAATGATGAGTTTAGGTGAGGCCATCGGTGAAAACCGTGCAAAATCAGCTACATTGGCAGCAATTTCCTCTCCATTGTTGAATGATATACATATTGCTGATGCTCACGGAATCCTGGTGACTGTTACGGCAGGATTGGACTTATCCATAGGTGAGCTGGACGATTTGGGTTCTATTATTACTGAAGTGGCTTCTGAAGATGCAATAGTTGTCGTTGGAACAAATATTGACTCTGATATGACATCTGGTGAATTTCGTGTGACTCTGGTTGCGACCGGGTTGGATAAAGAAAAAATAGGCGTTCAAGAGACTTATGACAGTATGGAGTACCTGGAAATTCCTGACTTCCTTCGAAGGCAACAAGACTAACCCGTTACAGTATTCATACAACTTAATTGAGTCACTTTTAAAAAAATACAGATGAAATTCTATTTATTGAGTCTTATTGCTTTTCTACTATCATCCCCATCTATAGTATGCTCTGCTCCGATAACATTTTCTTTTTCAGGAGAAATAACGCAGTTTATAGGAAGCCCATCGGCATTTGGCAGTATCAGGGTTGGGGATACCTATACAGGTACATATACCTTTGATTCCACTAATTACAGTCATTTATCAATATTAGGTTTGGACATTTATAATTTTCCTGTTCTACCTGAACTGAAGTGGGACATTCAGTTCAATGAAAAAAATTATCAGTTAAATACAAATGACATTATTATTAATGACTTGCTCCCTAGTTATTCGGGATCTACTGATATATACGAAGTTGAAGGTACCACAGTGGATATATACTCAAGTATCATCTTATCTGACCCTACTCGTACAGCTCTAACTAGCAATGCGCTTCCTTTAGATGCACCTGATTTATTAGACTTTGCAAGTAAAGAGTTTCAATTATCTGTATGGGTGCAAGAAAAACACACTGCTATTGGTTCGATAAATACACTTAAAATTGTTTCTGTTCCAGAGCCTTCAATTATTGCACTTATTAGCATTGGTCTAGTCAGTATAGGCTTTGTCCGTAGAAGAGCTAAAAAGTATAAACATATCATAATGGAAAAATAGGATTGAGCTTTGTATTTTGCCTGTCTCTAAATTTAGACTAAAAGTATATGTCCGCTATATAATTTTGAAGCATTTTTTGTACTGACCTGTATGGCCGCTAAGTCCATTTTTGTGGAGTTAATTTAGTACGAGCGAATCAGCGCCTATAGAACAGGCAAAAGACTCACTCGATAACTCCACATATTAATTACAGTGTTTCTAGAAATTGTTTCAATGCATCAGGTGCTTTATAGCGCTGAAATTAGGCATCAGGTTCCTGGAGTTTTGCAAATGCGGCCTCTTTCATTGCCTGATCAGCTTCAGTATAAATATGAGTCATCGCTGTACTTTCATGCCCTAACCATAAGGCAATAACACTGATATCAACACCGGACTGTAATAGATGCATAGCCGTTGTACGGCGAATAATATGTAGTGTTATATTCATGGTAGTCTCCAGTAATGGGGAATACTACTTCAAAAAGCACAAGTATTATGTTAAGTAAATTTATTGTCAAATGGGCTGAAACCCTTTTAAAACGTGGAAAATCAGTATAGGTAAATACACTACTCCACATAATTCCGTACTACACATAATGCTGAGCTTTACATAAGTCCATGGACATGCCGATGGCTTAATTTCGATGAACGGCGGCAATATGTCGCATAACTGCCCTCCTCTGCTATTTTTCTTTCTTTTCTAGTCGTTTACCTTAAATAACAGATCGAATAAGGGTCCAGAGAAATACCAGAGGTTAATGCTCAACAATTGCTTATACAGCCAATATATGAATATTTATTACCCCTCTAAATAAATTATGCATTAACACGCAGGGACTTTTCACTACCATCCAAAATTTCGATGACCTTACCGAGTTTAATAGCATTTTGAAGTTGGATTTTATTAAAGTAAATGATTTCCTTTGTTGTGGTATTTATTATTTCCCACTCTTCCCCTGCATCAGCTTTAATTTCCAGGGTCATACCTGATATTTCATATTTTTTTCCGATCATTATCATTTCTAGTTTTATTCTGAAGACAAAATATCCGCAGCCCTAGACTCCAGCTCTAAAAACATTTCATCTGGTAACAGTCGTTCAGCAGCAGCTATAAAAGCATGTGCAAAATCAATTGAACGACTATTGGTTGCTCTGTTAAGCGCTTTTGCATCCATTTTCATAGTACCCAGCCTTTCTCTAACAGCTTCTCGCTCTTCAGTTAAGAACGAGAGTTTATCTTTCATTTTACGAATCTTAACCTGCCGCTCTCTACCTCTGCCATAGCTTCTTTCTGGCTCACTCGACAAACGACTAAGAAGTGATTTAAGAGATCGCTTCTCAGCGTCAATTTCAGATAATAGAGCAGAGAGCTTGTTTTTATCTTTACCACATGCCTGTAAGGTTATTGTGAAATTTTGGTGCACATTACTTCCTCTAAAGTCTCTTAAAAAATATTTCACTGTAAAACCCATCTTTTAAAAACTTGGCTCTTCAAGAAAATTAGTGGGTGAGCCAACTCCTTCAGCTTCAGGATCGGAGCAAGATTTACGTCGCCCTTTTGCCCCTCACCATCTACGCCAGTCAAGTGTACGGGTACGACCGAGTTGATGGTAATGTGCAAAAGGACGACTAAAAAAGATCATATAGTTTTTGAGTATGAGAAATAAAGACGAGCTGTCGCTCGGTATTTTTTATATCTCAATGACTTACAATAATATTCTGTACTCTGCCAAAGTTACCCACAAATTTTCCAGAGGTGGCCATTTTATAGCATTTTTTAGAATTATTTTGTACCGCTCAATACATT
This sequence comes from Gammaproteobacteria bacterium, assembly GCA_018669845.1. Lineage (GTDB taxonomy): Bacteria > Pseudomonadota > Gammaproteobacteria > JACNJF01. The sequence goes on from JABHSO010000018.1 coordinate 11,872, forward strand.
TTTTTATTTATAGAAGATCAATTCTTTATCTTTCTTTTGGTACAAAGGATGAATGGGCTGCCCTACTTTGTGATGCTGAGACAACGTAATTTAATTTCGAATAATAATGTCTCACTTCTTCCCCTCTATCTAGATTATTTCCAGGATTACCCCAAGCTGCCACAATTGCGCGACGCTAGCGGCGAAGGAGTTTACCCCATGGGCCTGTCACCGCGAAGTTTAGATCAACCTAATGCCTGTCTGGAACAGGTATGACGGGGGATTTGATGAGTTCCGATTGACTTGTCTTACTATCTCCATAGCGAATCGCAGTATTTTCTACAGCTTGAAAAAGTAACCCCGAAATTATTGTCATCCAATAAGTTCATTTGCTCCATTCTTTTAACTAGATTTATACTGTACCGTACTGTACTATATAACGTAGTACAGTTAAGTCTTTACTTAATCCTGGATAAACATGGCAACTTCAAAAATCACTCAAGATCTGGTTTCTACTACCTACAATGATTTAAAGGCAGAGGGCATTAACCCATCTCTGGATCGAATTCGGGAAAGGCTCGGTAGCGGGAGCAAAGGTACCATCCAAGCTCACCTCAAGGCCTATCTTGCTGATGTCGCCGAAAAGGAGGCAAACAGAGACATTCAGTTGCCTGTAAATCTCGCGGATGAACTTAAATCGGCTTTGTTTCAAGCAGCCAAAGATGGAAAGGAAACAATTACAGAACAATATAAGTCTGTTTCATTATTGCTTGATGAAAGTGACTTATTGCGCTCTGAGCTAGAAGAGAAGATTCACTCTCTTGAAAGTGAGCTTAAAGAAAAAAACCAACAACTCTCCGGTATTGATATTCGACATGCCAAAGATATTGCAGCACTCGAACAAAGGGTTATTGATTCCACTCAAGCAAAAACTGAGTCTGATGATAGATTATCCGCAGCTATTGAAAAAGGGCACGCTGCCGAGAAAGAGCTAGCCGCTGCCCAGGCAACAATATCAGCTCAAGAAAAGGCACTAAGTAAACTTGAAGCAGATCTTTCTGAAATAAAAGAAGACAACCGCAATTTGCGAAACACCTAAAAATACTGGTCATTGGTAGTATGAATATACTCCATATATTAATAAGCCCAACCTGCTGGTTGACGACCATCGATTTTCTCTTCTAATTCCTCGATACAGGGTCGCCTCAATCAGTCTGCAGATATTCATCAATTTAGTTTCTCTCTAAATTTTTTTACACAATACAATTAAGGTTAAAATAGCGGGTGTACAAATTCATTAAAGAGGTGGCGCATTTTTGGCAAATACACCATAAATGTAGTTCCACAAATCAGGTATATATACAGCCAATAAAAACTGCGAAGTTGCGCCCAGAATAAAAAATAGAATGATCCAGAACATTCTTACTCGAATTATTCTGTAGTAAGGAATCGCATAATTTACTGTTTGCGTTGTATGCGGTTGCTGGGGGTCAGTTGCTTTGTTTTTCCAGTTAAATATCCCCATTGCTATTACCCCTTTTTTTCTTGATTTGCTGATTCTGTGGAAGACACATCATCAGCTTCTTTTTTCAGTTTTTGAATAGCGGATACCAGTGCCACAGGCTTCACCATACCTTTCATTTTAAGTTGCCGGCCTGTCTTGTTATCCACAATATAAGTAACCGGCGTTGACTTCACACCAATCGACTCAGCATGTTGCAAGTCGGCTTGTACTTTTTCCAGATGCTTTGGATTTTTTAAGCATTTTGCAAATGCTTCGGTATCAAGATTTAAATCCATTGCCAGATTCATCAAGCTACCTGCCCCCTGCCCGTTTCCTTTGGTTGTATCAAACACAGATTGCAGAAATGTCCAGAATGCCTGATTACCGCCAACATCATTAGCACACTCTGCCGCAACGGATGCTTGCAGTGCTGATGGATTATGGAACCCCAGAGGCATGTGCTTCCATTCCCAGTTCACCAGTCCATTTGACGCATCAACCAACTGTTTGGGCGTGTCATGAAACTTTTTACAATATGGGCATTCTGTGTCCGAGAATTCAACCAGCGTATAACGTGCTTTTTCCGAACCATATATACGCTTGCCTTCATTTGAAAGTGATATACTTGCACTTTTATATTTGTTGAATTTTGCCTGGGCAACCTTCTTTCGCTCATTATCAATAAAAACCGAAATGCGTTTTTGTATATGATCATTAAATTTTGGCGCATTATTCTCTAGCATTGTGTCGAATTGATTTTGGCTCCGTAGCTCTGTCACCATTGTATTTAGTTGCGTCACCTGGTAGTTAGCATACGCAGCTGCAGTAATGCCTGATATTGCCAATACCCAGGATAAGATTACAAGTTTTTTCATATTTCTTTTCCTTTGTATATTTAATACAGTTGAGGGGTCATCATGCTGTATTTCGCTGCAGATACCATTGCGTGGGTACTATCGACCAGTTGTTTTAGTAAATCGGGGGATGGTGTGTAATTCACTATATTTAAATTATCCACAGTAGCGCGGGATACACTTGCCATGCTCCCTACTTCATCAGTTAATCCAATTTCAATACTTTTCTGCCCGGTCCAGATTAACCCGGAGAAAAGATCGGGATAATCCGCCTTTAATCGGTCACCTCGACCCTCTTTAACAGCCGTTATAAACTGTCCATGAATTTCATTGAGCATTTCTTTCCAGTAGTCGACTACTTTTGGATCGATAGGTAAGTAAGGATCCAGTAATGACTTGTTAGTACCAGACGTGAGCACTCGACGTTCTACACCCACTTTTTCCATGACATCGCTGTAACCAAAGCCGGCAGAAATTACACCTATAGAACCCACCATTGATGCTGGATCGACATATATTTTGTCAGCGGCAGAAGCAATGTAGTAAGCAGCTGATGCACCTAGCTCTTCAATAACTGCATACAGAGGTTTATCGGGATACTTTTCTTTGAGGTTATTAATCTCTTTGTACATTTGTCCCGCTTGCACGGGTGATCCACCTGGCGAGTTAATACGCAATGCGACGGCTTTTGATAAAGGGTCTTTAAATGCTTTATGTAGCGAAGGGATTAGTCGATTAGTATCCGCCAGTTGGCCACTAGCAATGGGGCCATAGATCTCGACATAAGCAAGGTGAGGTTTGTGTTTATCTCCCATAGCTCCGCTTATATTTGTTCCACCTATAAAATAGGCAATCATTAATACACCGACTACAAGCCCCCCTTTTACGAAATAATTAATGATCCGATTACGACGTATTCGAGTTAATTCATTATTTGAATACAGCAGCAGTTCTTCAACCAGGCTTCTGTCTAATTCAAGAGTTTCTTTTTTTGGTTCACTCATATAGGGTAATCTCAATTAATTTAAAAATAGTGTCATCAGGAAATAACAAAAAAAGATGGCAACAATTCCGGATATGGAGAATTTTATTTTCTGCTTATTAGGGGTTCTTTTTTTAGGTAACAGTAAGCATCCGGCCAGGTGAATTGTTACAGCCACTAGTAATGGTGCGTGATTAAACTGATTTATAAAATAAGTTAAAAATACAGTGAGCATGATTATTGCTGTACCGTGATAAGCCGATATCGCTGATAATCGTGTTGAATTTGTTGGTGTTTGCATGAAGCTTCCCGTTAAAGAATCCTATTGTCTTACACTTTATATAAAATTCCGTTTTTTCTGAGTACCCTTTTCGGGTATTATTTTAATATCTTGTGATTTAATTTATTAAGTTGGAGGGGATCAGCCTTGGCTAGTATGAAACAAACGGGTATTTGTTATCAGCTGCTTTATGCTTAGTTAGATCAGTGTGATTATTAAGCATGTCACCCCAGTACGAAGATAAGGGTTGTTCTTCTTGTTTTTTATTTAAAAATTTAAAACGACGCTACAACGTCGGTACTATCTTTTTACTTATATAAGTACTAATACGTTACTAAGCAGTACTAGCCTCTTGCGCGGAAAGTAATTTCGTTAGAAGTCATAAGCTTGCATTACTTTTTATAATTACTCGACGAAACCGGGGCGGTGGCAAAGCATAATCATGACGGTGCCTAAACATAATCATACCTGATTTAAACATAATCATGACGGTGCTCTGCGAAACCATGGCGGTACTCGACGAAACCGGGACGGTGGGCTGTGGATAAATAGATCATTTATCCACAATCCTTTTTCAGCGAAACCGGGACAGTGGGTGAATAAATATTGAGTAATTTACTTTTCCACTATTCTCCGATTGATTCCAGATAAAATGCCTATCTGATTTATTATTTTCCCTCTTAATTTCAATGACTTAGTTACATTCGACGAAACCGGGACGGTGGATAGTAGGATATCAAGCATATTCAGCGAAACCGGGGCAGTGGATGAATAAATATTGAGTGATTTCCCACTTATACAGTCTTCAGCCCCGTATTCATGTGAAATACGGAGATACTTCATGATTTTTTATTATAAAGTCTAAAATTAGGGAGGATTCCCTTGATCTAGATTTGTAAAACTCCCATTAAAACAATAGCTTATATGTGTTCGACGAAACCGGGACGGCAAAAAAGTAGTTTAAAAAGGTGATATTTCTGTAGATGCTTTTATTTATTTTCCGTAGATAATCCTTCTATAATTTGAATAACGTATCTTCCTTGCGTGAATTTTCTGATTGGCCGCCTCTAATTCCTGTTTATCCATGTTGGGATTGTTATCAGCTGTAAGGAGTGCCAAATGGGGTTCTTCTTTAAGTTGAACATATAGGCGGAATGGGTGCCTTCTACCATTTCCTATGATAGCTCCACCACTCATAAACTCTAGCTGTATAAGTTTCTCAAACTGCTTTAGGGCGCCTCTACGTGCATCCCCTGCTCTACCGCTCCAGCCTATAGCATCCAATACATCAAGAAAGTCAAAGTCAAAATACACATTTGACTTTTGACTGGCTAAAAATACATAGATTGCCTGACCTAAAGGGTTCAGTTGCCGCCAGATATTTATATCGACATACGTTTTATATTGTTCCAGCCATGACACCATCATAGGATGAATCTGCAGGTAATAGCAGGCATCTTTATTATCGCCTACCCAATCAGCTTCCAGCATTGAAAAAGATTTACCGACGTAATCTTTCAATCCCTTCGAGTAAGTGAATTTTAAGGTTTGGGCTGCTAGACGTTCTATTGATTCGCGTCGTAAACGAATTACCTTGCCGCCCCAGCCTTTACTTGGCGGCGGTTTACCTTTTACAAATGACTCCAGTTCGGAGACCACGCAAAAAGTAGAGTGAACCTTGACCTGCTTACCAGGGTTGCCGGCCATGATTTCATTACCACCCAGGCCCTTGCTAGGCATTTTTAAAATATCACCTTGAAAACCTATATCACGCATCTGCAATATTCCAATTAATGTGCCTGCATCATAAGTTGTTAGTGCTGGCCCTTGCTTCCAAACACCACCTTTATCCCACTTTGATGTAAGAGGTACAAAGTCTTGTTTTGAGGTGATCTCGGCCTGATCTTTTCTAGCGGTCGTTATTTTCTTTGGTGGGAAAAGAGGGAGTCTTGTCAGATTGGTGGGAAATTCTTTTCCGGGAAATAGGTCGTATTGTTCTATCCCGGCACTATCCGCGTATTCCTTAAGTATTTTACGGGCTTCTCGCTTAATCGCATGACCAGACTTCCCAGAGAATCGTTTACGGTCAACTAATTCAGATTTAGTTTTCTTCAGATCTTCTTGTTCCGACTTTGCTTTTTCATCCGCTTTTTTTTGTACTTGCAGATTAATTCTTTTGAGCGTTTTTTCCAGGCTTTCAGCCATTTCCCCTTGTCCCGACCCTTAAATGTGTGATTTTCTGCTAATAATGTATATAAGGTCATTATATATTGCAAGTTTTTATAAATACGGTATAAATATCGAAAGTTTTAGATTTTAACCAATAGTTGCGAAAGAGGGCGTATTTATGGAATCCATGGCATCAGCCACAAACAATGATCACGGTGATACCTATGAAGAAATAGGAATTGACCGTATCAGAATTATAGAGAAGTTATCCTACAAAGTCATTGAAGGATTAAGGCGTAAGGTTTTTTCTCCGGATAAGGAGAAAGTTTTGCATACCCGATATTCGATATCACAGGCTGCAGAAATGGTTGGTCGTACTACGACAACAATACGAGAAGCTGAGAAATCAGGTCGATTAGAAGAGCCTAGTAAGAATAGCAGGAATCGTCGAGAGGGGTATACCCTGGAGCAGGTCAATAAGATGCGAAAGGAATTTGGGACGCTTCCATATCGAAATTCAGAAATAGATGAGCCAGTGGTAATTGCAGTACAGAACTTCAAAGGTGGCGTTGGTAAATCAACGGCTTCAGTACATCTGGCACAAGGCTTTGCAAAAGATGGGTACCGAGTCCTGATCATAGATTGTGATCCACAAGCCTCGACCACCAGTTTGTTTGGGCTAAATCCGGACTGGGATCTTAAGCCTGATGAAACTCTTTATAGTTATATGTCAGGAGAGCGAGCCAATATCAAATACGCGATTCGTGATACTTATTGGGATCAACTTAAAATATTACCTGCCAATTTAAGCCTCTACAACATTGAATATTCATTAGCAGCGCAAGCCATTAACAATGCCCCTGCGTTGGATAAATTGCGAGTCGCAGTGAATGAGGTGGCAGGGGATTTCGATATTGTATTGATTGATCCGCCTCCTGCATTAGGCATGCTGTCTTTAAGCGTGTTGAGGGCTGCTAATGCATTAGTTGTCCCGGTACGTCCTGCAACAGTTGATTTCAGCTCTACCTCGCATTTTTTCACTATGTTGGTTGAGGCGCTGGAGGATCTGGAAGGTGCCGGAATGTACTCCAGCTATAAGTTCTTGAAGATTTTGACAAATGACATGGATGACAACAAGTCTGCCCATGTAGAACTAACTAAGATGATGCGTAATGTATATGGACCTGAAATGCTTAATACGGTCATGAAAGATAGTGCGGAAATCGATAATGCCGGAGCAAGATTGATGACGGCTTATGAGCTGGAAAAACCGATCACTTCTAAAAAGACACATGATCGCTGTATGGTTTATTTGAATTCATTGAACCAGGAGGTTAAAACACTCATTCGAAAAACTTGGCCAAGTCAACGAGAAGCTTTACGCCAAGAAGGCATTATTTAGAGGGGAGGTGTGAAAATGTCAAATAAAAGTAAAGGAAATAACGGGTTGTTGAGTGACTTAATATTTGATGATATGGAGGTTGCGGAAAAAAGTCCAAGTAGAAACAAGACATCTCATTTATCCGAAAGAGGTAATGCCTTGCGGCAAGCAGCCGGTGGTGTCAGCCAGTTAAAAACTCTTTTAATAGTGGATCCCGCAGTATGCCGAATGTGGTCAGGTCATGATCGTCGATATGATTTACTTTCCATTGATGATGATAAATGTCTGGAGTTGGTTGATGGTATAAAGTCAGCCGGTAAGCAGGAAATGCCGGCATTAGTTCGCAAGGTTGAGAATGACCCCAACTTTGAGTACGAAGTTATTTATGGAGCGAGACGGCATTGGGCTATTTCCTGGCTTAGGGAAAATAATTATCCTGACTTCAAATACCTGATTGAAGTTCGAGATCTAACAGACGAAGAGTGCTTTCGTTTGAACGATATGGAAAATAGGGAAAAGGATGATGTATCAGATTTTGAAAGATCGGTGAATTACAACCGGGCGAAGGATATGTTTTATGGAGGTGTATCCAGTCGAATGGCAGATCGTATTGGATATACCAATGCCAATCTTTCTTATCTGCTCCGTCTGGCAGATTTACCGGTTGAGATTCAGGAGGCATTTGCAGACGTAAGAAATATTACAGTTAATAATGGCCGTACACTTTATCGTCTGATGAAGCGAAATAGCCAGAAGAAATTGATTTTGAATAATGCTAAAGAGATTGCAAAGCAGCAGCTGGATCTGAAGAGTGAAGGTAAGCAGGTTCTTGATTCCAGTTCAGTGATGAAGCGGTTAACAAATATTGATACCAGGAATAAAACTAAAACTAAGCCTAAAATTTTTGAATCAGAAAATAAGAAGGCATCTGTAAAGGTTATAAAAAAAGCCAGTGGATATATTAATTTAACCATTGTTCGTGGTAAGGAGACTGAAAAGGCAGATATCAAAGAAGCATTAGAGCGTTTTTTGAACGGTCTATAAGTAAAGCTGTTAACAACTGTTAAAATGGTCTTATGTTATTGATAATATTGAATAAAATAAGAAAAATAAGTTAAATAATATTATGATTTTAACAACTAATAGTTGTATGAATGTTTCACGTAGAACAATTTAGAGAGAGTAGGATGGATATTCCTGTAGCAGAACAAAACGATCGATATGTGGATGTAGATCTACTTAAAAGAGGTCGTTGGCAGCCAAGAAGGTATTTTGATGAAACCAAGCTCCAGGAACTGGCTGACAGTATTGAGCAAGTGGGTATCATTGAGCCAATTATAA
>JABHSO010000017.1 GCA_018669845.1 Gammaproteobacteria bacterium
GACAGACCGGATACATTCAGATCCTCAATCATGATCACTTGGTTTTCGTTGATCATGCGTCGGGCTATTTGATGAATGTATGCCTGGCGTTCATCGGCAATACGGGCGTGTAATTTTGCAATGCGGAATTTGGTTTTTAAACGGCGGTTTGACCCTTTCTGTTGTCGGGCCAGGCGTTGTTGTAAACCTTTGAGCTGGACTTTCTTTTTCAATAAATGGCGTGGATTAACAAACTGGGCACCGTCAGAGAGTGTCATGACTTGATTAACCCCCAGATCAATACCAACGGTTTTACCCGCTGCCGGCAAAGATTGAATATCTTCTTCAACGGCCATTGATACAAAATACCTACCTGCTGAATCTTTGCTGACAGTGACCATTTTGGGCGATCCTTCCGGTACCCTGGTCCAGCGTACCTTGATCTGTCCAAGTCCGAGAATTTTGAGCATTTCACCGGCTTTATAATTTTTAACGATCACGCGCTGGTCTAGCTGAAAACGAATGGACTGCAGCTGGTGACGACTCTTAAACCTGGGATAACCGGCACCTTCTTTGAAGAATTTCCGAAAGGCTGCATCCTGATCTCTCAAGGCCTGGCTATAAACGGTTGTCGGTGTGTCTTTCAACCAACGGTAAGACTCCAGCTTTTTAAGCTCAGTCAGCTCCCGGCTAAAATCGATGCCAGTGACTGATTCGAAATATTCTTTATAAATATTTGATCGCCAGGCCAGGCAGGTATTCCAGACAAAACGCTTTGACCCAAAAAAACGGCTCAATAATTGAATCTGTGTTTTGTTTGGGTAAATTCGATATTTATAGGATCGACGCTTCATGAGTCTCATTATAATATACAGAGAACATATTGAGAACTATTAAAGCAAAGTTATTTGATTCGTGAAAACTATTTGGCCTGCGTTCCTCTGGCCACTCCAACCGTCTCAGCGGGGTCGTCGGCTCCTTGTCTCCTTCAAGGCAACCGAAACAAATTTATCCATTAAATAATTATTATTGATAATCCGGATGTCGCTTATAAACTGTTACCAGTGTGCCAAGCTGGTCGGATGGGTCTCTGACGACGACAAAATGCATCTGACTACTGTCATGCCCCCATATCTCGGTATTTTCCATGGTTCCGTATTTTCTAAATTTTTGTTTTTCTACTTTATCTGGCAATATCTTTTGCCTGATTTCGGGGTGGCGTAATCGTTTAAGTAATGATCGACGAGGCCTTTCTGCTTCTCCGCTATGCAGACGTTGCTTGTACTGCTCAAGTGCGTGACTGGTAATGCGTATCCGGCCAATGGCGGGTGTTTCAATAATGTCATTATCCTGTATAGACTCAGAATCTTTTATAGTGATTACAGGTAAATCCTCATCATCTAATTGGGGTAATAATTCTTCATGGTTCCTGGTCATCTTAGTCACCAGACAGCCATCAAAATTATGATTTAAAAAAAATAAGGAATGTTCAAGGTGTTTACGTGATGTTTTGCCATTATGTATTTTGTGAATTAATGGGTCACAGATGAGTTGAAACCCTTTTCCTGTCGTAATTTCACGATTGAATATATTTTCGTTAAACAGTAGGTATTTTATAGCAGATATCTCAGCAACCACCTCTGGATCCTTTGATGTAATACCCTCTACTGATACAAACCCTTTATTTTTTAATCCTTTGCTCCAAGCCACAATATAACTATCATCTTGATGACATAGTGTTTTGGTAAAGAGCTTCATCATGTAGGTTAATTGCCATTTATTTTAACTAGCCTGTATTTTCGGCTACGCTATAGATTGGGGCAAGTTTATTCCTACTTGTTGATATGATTTATAAACCATTAATTGAATTTCTATTGAGTTATTACCCTAATATTGAGGATATGAAGAAGGTTGCAATATAGATACTGGATACCCCCACTCCATTTTCCTTAATTCCTTAATTTATGAAATAGAAGACTTGGCCCTATTAGCAGGATTGTCAATGGACGGCAGATGGTTGTTACCGATGAAGACTTTGATTCAATACTAAACACGGCTTTAATTTATTATGACATACCCGCACTAAAGACCCCAAAACCCCTCCCCGCCCGACCGGATACTGTAGCAACTCGCCCTGATGACTGATCAACCTGCTAAACCCATGCATCGCGTCCCTATCAGGGGCGTGTAAGTCAGGATATCCCAGGAAAAAGAAGTAAAAGAAAGGGGAAATCAGGGCGGACGAACACCAGGTATCGATTAACGAGGGTGCTGGGGTGGTGAAGCTGGTATATGTTTCCTCTCTATTGTGGGTATGTTATAATATACCATGTATTATTAGTACAATTTTGGGTGTGTGATGCGTAGTGAAACAATTGATGGCGGTGTGACTGAAGATGTGGCGTCTTTGGTGCAGGCATTTAAGCCTTTGAAAGATCGTGGCCAGGCACTGGCGGATGCTCTGCGAGAGGATCGTGATACCTTTCCTTTTGAGGTGATGACTTTTACGAATGACTCCTGTTCTGTGCAAGCACATGAGACTGCGATTGAATCGTTGGTTCGCTTGTATCGATTAAACGGTACTGATGAAACAAAGACCGAGGAGAATACCGATAAACCGGTGACAGCTCGCCCGTTTCATGCCGGGATCCTGTGCGTCTCCGAGAACAGCATGGTGCTGGCGGATGACTTTAATCAGGCGAAAGTAGCCTTTAAGGATGTCGTTCTGGCTATCCGCAAGAAATACCAGAATCATAAGCACGGGTTCGACAAGTGGATACGCGGGGCGACCGATCCACAGATTAGTCGCCCCCAGGAGTTGCAGGATGCTCTGGATACTGCCCGGCTGTCCGAGATTGACTTACGCCGCTGTTATGCCAAAGTGCGTGCATTACCTGATCAAATAAAATCCATCAGCTGGACCTGGGCTATCAAACACAGCACTATGAAAAAAATACATTATGCAAAGGCCGTCGAGCGGGTTAAAAACCTGCCGGATGATCATCCGGCTAAATCCCTGGTCACGGATCTGATCGAACAGGTTGGTGAGGATGAAATGCTGGTTGAAAAATCTGACCTTCCTGCCGCCCTACGTGCCAACCTGGTGTCAGTTGATCCGTTTAACCCTGACCGGGTTAAACGATTCTCTGTTGCTATCTCCGGTGTAGTCCTGTGTCGACAAGATACCCTGCCCCGGCGTTTGTGGCGGGATAACCCGTTAGACTCTAAATTTCCCATCCCAGAAAGACTGGCGCGAGAACCGAAGTTCGATTGCGAAGCAGAGCCGCATATTGATATGTTCAACTGGTATAAACGCAAGTTGACCGACAATGAACCCCGCTACCGTCACGGATAATCCACACTTCGGTGAAAAGGTTAAATGCTTTGGCAAGCAGGCTGCCCTGTGCGCGGAAAAGACCTGGTTGCAGAAGCAGAATAATCTGGCCACTATCAATATCGAGGTCGCACCCAGACAGGGTGAATCCGTCAACTGGCAAAACAAAATCACCATCCAGCTTAGCGATCGGGAGTTGCCTGAGCTATGCGCGGTACTGATGGGGTATCTACCCAGCATCCATGTTCAAAGACCGGGAAAAGGCGTGGAAATCATACGCCAGTCACAGAAGCTTTTTATCCGGGCTTCTGCCGGTGCCGGGCGCTTGTATGTTTTACCTGTGTGTATCGGAGATACTTTTCGTTTTAGTGCTTTGCTGTTGAAAGTATTGAAAGAACAATGTGGGCTGTCAGATGAAACCATGTTATTAGCCGCTTTGAGGGGTGCGGCGACTTTAAATAGGGCTTAAGAAATAATTGTTTTGTTGGGACTAACAATAAGATTCAGAATAATTCATACTTCAAATTCGCATTTCTATTCAGATAGCTTTTTTAAAAAGTACAAAAACCGGACGTTGACAAAAATTAAGCAGGTAGTAGTCGCCGAACTATGAAATCATTTCTATTAACTTATCTTTATCGGCTGCTAGGTGGCCAGGCTGTGTGAAAACTCAGACTTAATACATTCCCTCGTGTTGTATGCTATCCAGTCTTCATGTCGTCAATTGTTAGCCGCTATAATTCTCATGCACGTATTTGCGTGTCATCATATTTCTCAGGCTTAAACGGCA
>JABHSO010000119.1 GCA_018669845.1 Gammaproteobacteria bacterium
CAATCAGGTAACATCAATAGTTTAAAATCTGGCAGTTCACTATTAATTCCTGCTGAAAGTGCGGTGGCAGAGGTTTCACGGCAAAAATCAATCAATTTTGTCTATTCTGTTTCAAAAAATGATTCTTCAATAAAACAGTCAACTATCAGGCAAAAAGAATCTGAGTCAGCTAAAACCAGTCCACAACAACCCGCTGAGATAACACCACAGGTTAGCCAGCAAGAAGTCAGCACTGTCAGCGAACAGCCAACCGTCATAAATGAAAGTTCAGGTAGTGCGGAGCAACAGTTAAATCAAGGTATGATCAGTGATGTAGAAGCCTGGCGAACAGTGTCGGGTGAGTTCAAAACTTTATCATCTGTTGTTCAAAGCCAGAATGATGCGATGAAAGTACAGTCTGCTGTGTTACAGAAAATAGCGGCTCAACTGGAACATAAAAATCAGCAGATTGAGTTGATTAATCTGCGTCTTGAAGCGTTAGAAAACTCCCGCTCTGTTGTTGCCAGTCAGGATGGGAGTGGAGTTTCTGTTGAAAGCAGTCTTAGCAGTGCACAAAATCAATTATTACTTCAGCAAGATCAGGTCATGAATGAAGGCTTGTCAAAAAGTCTTGATGAAATAGACACTATTAATCGTCGTTTAGAAGCGTTAGAAGCTCCTGTAATAGTTTCTAAAGCAGAGTCAATACCTGTTGTTACCAAACTGGAGGTGCCGGAAATAAGGACAATAGTTAACCCTGAAATCCAATCAAACCGGCTGAATACATACATGCTATGGGCCGGGCTTCTGCTGATAGTGGCGGTACTGATTTTATTAACCCGGGAAATTATCTGGCGTCGTCGAGTTAATACACTCTCTAGTCGTGAAGCTGAAGTAAAAGCTGAAGTAAAAGCTGAAAGCAAACAGGATGAAGTTGCTGATGTAATTATCAAGGAAAAAGAAGATATCGAATACCAGAAAACTGTTGCTATAGAAAAATCAAAGCCAACAGAAGATGTGACTGAAAATACTCCTGATGTTTCCAGTCTTCAGTTAGCCGAGCAAAAATTTGAAGATGCTGTCAGTCAGGCTCGTGAATTTAAGCCGGAACCATCACTTGTGGAAACTGATGATGCGAATTCAGAAGCTCTGTATGGTGAGATTGATGTGTTGATTGCTTATCAATTATATGACGAAGCATTTGATCTGCTTAAAAATGCTAGATTAACTCTGGATGGAGATGGTTGTCTTGATATCAGAGAGCTTGAGTTACTGGCATATACAAAAAATGTAGATGTCTTTTTTCCAAAATTCGATCAACTTCATCAAACTCTTTCGAAAGAGTTCCCTGATGAGTGGGTCAAGATATCAGGTTTATATGATCAATTGATTTCAGAGTATTCTGATTATAGTAATATTGTCAGCATAAAATAACACTTCTCTCCTCAAATTATTGTTTCCTGTTCTTTACTGCCAGGAATGAATAATGGGTGAAGTTGAGTTAATAATGGGGTGGTAAAGTTTCTGGAAGATTTTGAATGACTCCCTATTTCAAAACAACAATTTCTGAAATAGGGATGTTTCCAGTGGTAGAGTCAATTCTTACTGATTAATACCTAGTAACTCTACATCAAAAATCAAAGCAGAATTTGGTGCTATGATCGCACCAGCACCACGTTTTCCATAAGCTAAATTACTGGGGATAAATAACCTTGTTTTCTCTCCAACAACCATTAATTGTAAACCTTCGGTCCAACCTTTAATAACCCTGTTAAGTCCAAATGAAATTGGCTGACCTCTGTCCACTGAGCTATCAAATACCTTGCCATCAATTAAGGTGCCATGATAATGCACTTTGACACGATCAGTGGCTCCGGGATGAGTGGTTCCGGACCCTTTTTTAAGAACCAGGTATTGAAGCCCGGAACTGGTTGTTTTAACGTCTTTGGCCTGGCTGTTTTTAGCTAAAAACTCAAGGCCTTTATTATAGTTATCATCAGCTGTATTTTGCGCAAATGACATGCTGCTTACAAACAAGGCAAATGCAGCAATGATGGCTGGTATTGAAATAGTTTTAGACATATATTTTCCTGTTTAAAGGGTTGATTGGTTGAGTAACACATTATCATGTTTATTATATTAACGTGAAATGAATATGGAAGAGAGCTTCGCCTACAATTTAGTCATTATGATTTTTGGAATAACTTGAATGCCGAATGCAAATACAATCATTATACTGGACTTTGAAACAACAGGGCTTTCCCCTAATCAAGGTGACCGGGCTATAGAAATTGGTGCTGTGCTTATTGAAAATGGAGTCATCAAGGATCGATTTCAGCAATTAATGAATCCGGGGTTTCGCGTAGATGGTTTTATTGAGAGCTATACCGGGATCACCAATAGCATGCTTAAAGATGCTGCTCCCTGTGAAGAAGTCATGAATGATTTTGCTGACTTTATTGAGGATTATCATCTGGTTGCTCATAATGCTTCTTTTGATAAATGTTTCCTGGATGCTGAATTGAAACAAATATCAAGATCCTATTCGGGGCAGTTTGTCTGTTCCATGTTAGCCGCCAGAAGAGTTTATCAGACTGCACCAAACTATAAATTAGCAACGTTAATTGATTACCTGGATATTTCTGTAGAGGGTGATTATCACAGGGCTTTATATGATTCTGAAATGACAACTAAGTTATGGCTTTCAATGCTGGAAAGTCTTTGTGTTGAATATAACATTGCAGAAATACCTTTTGAGTTGATTAAAAAACTTACAAAGACACCAAAGAAATCAGTTGATAGTTTTATGCAGCGTTGGAAATCCACTTCATATTAAAACTTTACTAGTCTTTATTGTGGTGTAGTCTAGTATTCTGTTTTCCTGTTACATGAAAATTTGATTCCAATTTTTAAATGGTGGATAACTTTATGTCTGATAAATTAACAGACGAAAGAAGACGGTACCTGGTTCAAGCACTGGGCATGGGTTTATTCGCCAGTGGATCAATTATTAGCCTGCATCAGCCAGCTCTGGCCCTGGGAGGTATGTCACGAAAGCTTCCGCCCGGACGTTCTATTTTTAAAATTAAAGGGTCAGTGACAGTTGATGGTAAACCTGCTGACATCAAAACATTTATTGGTGCTAACTCGCTGATTAAAACCGGACCGTCCAGTCGAGTCATTTTTGCTGTGGGTAAAGATGCATTTATCTTGCGCAGTGAAAGTGAGTTACAGTTGGGTGGAGTGGATATGCTGATTGATGGAATGCGAATTCTGACCGGTAAGTTATTGTCAGTTTTTGGGAAGCGTGTTCAACCACACCAAATTAACACCCGGACAGCAACTATCGGTATCAGGGGAACAGGGATTTATATTGAATCTGATGCAGAAAAATCTTATGTCTGTACCTGTTACGGACATACCGTAATTAGTTCAACTGAGAAGCCGGATGTAAGCCTGGACGTGAAAACAAAACACCATGAAAGTCCTGTTTATATTTTACCTGGCAGTACAGGTAAAGTTATTGTTCCAGCGCCAGTGATTA
The DNA here is from genome assembly GCA_018669845.1 of Gammaproteobacteria bacterium. GTDB lineage: Bacteria > Pseudomonadota > Gammaproteobacteria > JACNJF01. The sequence goes on from JABHSO010000119.1 coordinate 3,524, forward strand.
ATCATACCGACTCAGAGCTTGAGCTGATTGAACAACTTGTGGGTAGACATACTCCATTCGATTCATATGAAAGTGGTGGAAGCTATTAAGAGTTTATAATGGCCAAAATACCAGTATTAGCGGGATTGAAACTATGATGATAAGAATTTCAAGCGGTAAACCCATTCTCCAGTAATCACCAAAACGATAGCCCCCCGGCCCCATTATGATGGTATTGTTTTTATGCCCAATGGGGGATAAAAATGCACAGGAAGCGGCAACCGCGACGCCCATCAACATAGCATCGGGGTTTACCTGCAGACGCTCTGCGATATTGATGGCGACAGGCGCTGCCACAAGCACAGTGGCAACATTATTTAGGACATCTGACAGTGTCATGGTCACTACCATCAAAAGTGCTAAAATAGCAACAGCAGGCCATCCAGCCGTAACATCAATAATAGCTTCAGCGATCAATGCCGTACCACCCGACTTTTCCAGAGCAGCACCTAAAGGAATTAATGACGCTAGAAGAATTAATACTGAACCCTGTATTGATTCGTAGGCCTGAGATAGTGAAATGACTTTTAGTAAAATAAAAAGTACGACGCAGGCCGCTAAAGCAATTGGCAGATAGATAAACCCGAAACTGGCTAACAAAATGGCAGCAGCAAAAAGTGAAATTGATAACCAGGCTTTATCGTGTTGGGTTACCTGTAAACCACGTGGGGCTAGTGGCAAAACGCCCAGCCAGCTAATCACATCATCAATTTGATCCTCTTCACCCATCATCAATAAAACATCACCAGGTTGAATGATTAATTTTCTGACACGGTCTCGAAAGGGTTTTCCTTCACGTGAGACCCCGAGCAACATAATGCCGTGTCGATATAAAAGTCGCACATCGAGTGCACAACGGCCGGTTATACGGGATTCAACAGGCACTGTGGTTTCGACCATAGACAATGTGCCCGCCAGAGTACCGGTATGTTTTTCGGAACGTGAGTAAGATAACTTAAGTGCTGAGACAAAACTCTCTATTGCTTTTGGACCTGCTTCAAGTACCAGTAAATCACCTTTTTTAATCTGCTCTCTCAAGGCTCTGCCCGCGAATCTGTTGCCATTTCGCACCAGACCCAGAATGAGAACATCATTTTCTTCGGCAAGATCTGTAAGCTCTCTGATGGTTTTATCGATAGCTGTTGAATTTTCTTCAACGCCTACCTCGACGACATAACCTTCAAGGTTACTTAAATCGTTTGCTGCATTTGTTTTTGATCGCTCAGAGGGAACCAGACGCCAGCCAATGACCGCTACAAATACTAAACCTGCGAGAGCCGCTCCCAGACCCACGGGGGCAAAATCAAACATGTTATAGGGTGCCCCCAAAGCTGTTTCACGAAATTGAGAAATTACAATATTGGGAGGCGTGCCTATCAGGGTTACCATGCCACCTAAAATGGTAGCAAAAGATAGAGGCATCAGTGAGAGAGCAGGGGATCGTTTAGCTTTGCTGGCGGCTTGCATATCAACAGGCATTAATAGTGCCAGAGCAGCTACATTATTCATGAATGCAGATAATACTGCGCCCAGAAGCCCCATAGAAGCAATGTGCAAGGAGAGTGGGCGCTTAGCATTGATGACTCTGCTGGTTAGCATTTCAATGGCTCCAGACTGAGAGAGCCCTCTTGATACGATCAAAACCAGTGCGATGATGATGACAGCTGGATGACCAAATCCGGAAAATGCCTGGTCTTTTGGGATAACCTGTAGAATCAAGCCGAGTACCAAAGCGCTGAAAGCCACCAGATCATAGCGCCATTTTCCCCATAACAGCATGCCCAGAACACCAGCCATGAGTGAAAATAATATTATTTGTTCATTGGTCATCGATAATCCTTACTCAAGAGTCACGATAGTGAATCTGAAAAATTCCCTGCCTTCAGGCTACGGACATGTGATGGAAAGAGGTAAAATAATTGAGAGTCAGATAAAAATCAAGGTGTCATTCCTGATGCCCAAATTCTTCTTTCAGGTAACGTTTAATATAACTATGCCCCTTCAAACTAATGTTGAACAACCACAGCAGAGCCAGTACAGAAAAAATAGTCACAAAAACTTTCAAGTGGGGTAACAACATCAAAACAAATGCAGCAGTAATTATGATTAGAATGATAATAACCAGTGCGCGTTTGTGGATATTTTTCAGCAGTGTTTCGATGTCGCTTTGACTGCTGATGGTTGATTCCTTTATTGATTCACGAAAAGCAATGTATTCATTGTGTTGCTTTCGTGAAAGTCTGTTAAAGGGGTCATTTAAATTCATGGTCTGGTTTAATAATCAGTGCTTGCAAATGCTTGCTCAGTGATTTATCGCAGGGCCGAGTCTTCTGGATGATGATTTATTATTTGTCATTTATTTTAAAGCTGGGAAGATTGCTTTTGGCTATAACCATCAGTACTACACCCACAGAAACGAAAAAGAAGGAAGCTGCCATCAGGCTGGCTGAGATTGGGTTTTCAAAGCCAAAGTCATCTACCCTTAAATACAGAAAAACCAGGCAGGCAACAGCGGCAATAATGCTAATAATTGCTGAATAAAAAGATACTTTTTGTAATGCATTTTTATTGCTTTGCATAAAATAGTTCTCGTAAGCGGTATAAATTTAAGAACCAGCTATTATACAAGTTCGGTATGCTTTGTCTCCCCTAGATTTACCTTTAGTCAAGGATTCCCTGCTGTTGTAGCTTGTAATTTAGTTAACATGAAAAATCCTGATATGGGTAGTGTATCGGGTTCAGGCTGAACCTAATCTGGATAACAGCCTGGAAAAGCGATAGACTGATTTTCTCTAAATACGATAATACAATGAATATGATTAGATTTTTACTGCACTCTACTTTAACGATGTTGCTTTTACTTACCTCGGCTCAACTATGGGCAGAAACAGATTGTAGTAAAGATGCGATAGGTTTCTACATGGATAAAGGGTTTACTCCAGCACAGGTGACACAAATGTGCCAGTGTTCTACCAGTAGCAGCGATAATAATTCCACTGCTAAAGCGGCAACCTCTACAGGTGAATCAGCTAATTTAGTTGCACAGGAACAAGGTGAGTTACTATTTTTTAGTACTTCAATATTATCAGATACGTTAACAGTGACTCCTGATACTCTGACTTATGTAATAGATGAATGTATCAGGTATGGTGAAGAAGATATCACTGGTTTTCGTCCCAAAGTTTGTGCAGTTTTTAAAACCACCATTAGTCGTGTTGGGCTAAAAGTACTACGTGCTGTAAAAGGCGTATCAATATTTCGTGATGCCGAGCTTTTAGTCCAAGGGGATATAAAACGCGAGATAGTCAATTTTAATGAACTTGATAGCAAAGACCAAAAAGCAATTAAGAAAATATTTGATCCCTCACCAGAGACTTTTGATATTGTGACTCGTAAAGGCGCTGATCCTAAAAAAGTTGCAGCACGATTACCACGTAAAGATTGATTAGAAAATGACAATAGAAATGCAGGCATTAAAATAATTTTTGAGAACTGTATCTTAATATTATTTATTTTAAACGAGGTGTTTTTAAAAGAAACTAATTATTTACCTTTGCTGATTTCAGGAACTTTCTCAGTTCGTGCAGGCTTTTTTTAGGCATTGTAGAGTTATGGTGCCCTCGATGCAGGGTGAACTCTATTCCATTTAGAGTAACAGCTAGACTAGCTCCCGAACCTTCTCTAAATTCAGCACCAAGATGGATAAGTAAGGATTCAATTTCTTTCCAGTGAATGTTACTACTGAGATGATCACTAAATATGGAAGAAAGAACTTTCTGGTGTTTCTTACTCATTGCCAAAACATCCTATAAATTAAATTTATCGTAGTTTGTGATTGAGAATTTACACGCCTGCTTTACATTACGGTCGTTTTTTTAAAGCAGTTGAATCAATAATGTATTTATTGTTAGATTCTATATCTAAACGAGGTCTAATCGCTATAACACTTTTCTATAACAAGGAAATCGATTTAATAGCTTTTCAATTTAGCGAAACTCTATTATAAATATTTTTAAAATCGAGGTGGATTTGACCAGTCTATAGGACCCTGATCAAAACGGAATTTTAATCTTGGTAAAACTATTTTCCCCCAGGCCTGTTCAAAATATTCAAATGCTTTCTCCCACTCTCCACCCGATCCCCAACCATTGTGATTAAGCAATACCCGTGTTAATTTTTCATCTTCAGGTTCAAACCTTATGGTTACATGGGTTTTCTGATTTCTGACTAGTGGAAGTGAAGGCGGGGCATTCCAGGTGAAAGATAACATTTTCAAATGATCTATAGCCAATATGATGAGTCCTTCTCCGCCTTTTTCTCCATAGGGTGCATCAGGGTTGAAATAAATTTCATACTTCCCACCTGGGCTTAAGTTTATGTCACATGCCGGGGCCAGAAAGCTTTTAATACCGTTTTCTGTTGTCCATGCATCCCAGGCTTCTTCAATGGATGCTTCAACTACTATCTCGGTTTGTATGCACTTTTCAGGTTTGTTCATATCTTTTTTTATTTAACGATAACTTGAAGTAAATGTATCCGATAGGCTTCATTCTTTGGTAATAACATATTGTAGGATTTCTACAACTTGCTCTGGTGTCTTGGCCCAGGCCATTGCTGAGGCATCGACCTCTTTTAGCGGGTGAATTATATTTTTGTCATGAAGCGTAATGTAGGGCTTACCAAGTGCAGCACAATAACCCGCATCAAAAGCTGCATTCCACTGTTTGTACTTGTCTCCGAAACGAACCACGGCTACATCACAGTTTTGAATAAGTGTTTTAGTTCTTATTGCATTTACTTTTGCTGATTTGTGATCACGCCAAAAGTTATTTTCTTCTGCACCAAGTAAATCACCTGCAGCGTCACTGTCTTGATGATCTGTAACGGCAGAGGTGAATATAATTGGCAAATTTTGTGTATTACAACCATCTTTGATCCGTTGTCTCCAGTCAGTATGTATTTCACCAGAGAGGTATACATTCCAGTTCATATTGTTTCCTATGCGATTTAAAATTAAAAATTATTGTGCTTTATGTAAATGCTTGTCTTCAAAGTCACCATGATAAGATTTATCTACTACTTTTCACAGTAGAGTATTTTGGTGTGTAGAAGAGCAAGATTTTTATGTGGATCGATCTTGTTCTAAGTTTTAAATTTAATCAGAGAATCTTTAAAGCTTATGGCTATTTTTTAGTGTTTATATATTCAATAGCTTCAGCATCATCATTAATTAAACTCTCAATAATATTTAACAGTTCTTGACGTGAAACAAGCTTACCATTAAAAAACTTAAAATCTGAATTAACTAGTTACCGACCATAAATAGCTATTTTTCCTGGCCTGTGTGATTTTTCGTATTCAAATTTTCATATCCCAGCACAATAATTGAGTCGACTTTTTGAGTTTATCTGGCCAGGGTGAGAAAACAGCTTTTCTACTAC
>JABHSO010000016.1 GCA_018669845.1 Gammaproteobacteria bacterium
GAAGCCTGGAACAAGTTATCCAAACGCATTGTTACGGTTAGCAAGGGCTGGAGTGAAGCCTACGGTCTTTTTCTTAAAGGTGAAGCAAATATGGTGCTAAGTTATACCACTTCACCGGCTTATCACATCATTGCCGAGAAGGATGAGCGTTTTGCTGCAGCCAAATTTAGTGAAGGTCATTATCAACAAATTGAAGTTGCAGGTTTGCTTAAATCAGGTAAACAAAAAGAACTTTCAAGACAGTTTTTACAATTCATGTTGAGCGAAAAATTTCAGAGAGTTATTCCAGCCACTAACTGGATGTACCCTGCAATTCTGGCAAAATCCGACTTACCGGCTGGTTTTAATAAACTTATAGATCCTTCTCCATCGTTGTTATTTACAGACCAGGTCATTGCCAGTAATCGAAAAAGCTGGGTCAATGAATGGCTTGAAGCAATGGCTAATTAAATCAATCGATGAACCGCCAGCCCACTTCAGCTTTCTGGGTACTGACCCTGCTCGGGCTGGCGGTACTGATTCCGATGGCCAGCCTGCTGGCGGTTGGTCGCCTGCCGGGGTTTGAACCCGGTGATTTACAGTTCTGGCACAGCAGCTATATTCGTCGAGTCCTGTTTTTCAGTTTCTGGCAAGCATTTTTATCTACTTTAATAAGCCTGGGACTGGCTCTACTGGTTGCACGCTCTATCGCTTTTCGCGGTAATTTTCCATTACGCAACTTACTACTAAAATTGTTTGGCCTGCCCCTGGTTGTTCCATCCATTGTCGCCGTAATGGGCGTTGTTTCGGTGTACGGTGCTGAAGGCTGGATTCCTCTTGGCCGCTCACTTTACGGCTTAAATGGCATCCTGATTGCCCACGTATTTTTTAATTTACCACTGGCTGTGCGTTTATTATTGCCTGTCTGGCAATCATTACCCGACCACTACTGGCAATTGGCTGAGCAATTACGTTTTACCCCATGGCAACGCTGGGTTCATATCGAATGGCCAGCAATTCGCGAAAACCTGCCCGGCGTCAGCCTACTGGTTTTCATGTTATGCCTGACCAGCTTTGCGGTGGTGTTAACCCTCGGCGGTGGCCCCAAAAGTTCAACTCTGGAAGTTGCCATTTACCAGTCTCTTCGTTTTGATTTTGATCCAACTCAAGCGGTGATACTGGCTTTGTTACAATTAAGCTTGTGTCTGGTTGTTGCAGTCATAGGTCTCAGTTTGCAAAAATTACCCGAAGTAGAAATCACTATCTCCGCTAGCAATTATGCATGGCACAACAAAAACAGACTGTTTCATAATCTGGTGATTTTACTTGCCGCAATATTTGTCGGGCTGCCATTACTAGCAATGATACTCGATGCTATTCGCGGCCCTGTCATTGAAGTAATCTCCGACAACAAACTCTGGCAGGCAACTGCCTATACCCTGATGATTGGTCTCAGCGCTGCTTTTTGCTCCGTTTTAGCCGGTTGGTTTTTATTACGCAGCAGCAGTGTATTTGCTAACAGGGGCCAGATTAACAAAGCCAAGTGGATAGAGCTGGCGGGATCTGTTGTTTATGTTGTGCCTCCTCTGGTTTTAGGCACTGGCTATTTTGTATTACTGGCACCTCATGTAGATGTATTTGACTGGGTCTTCCCAATCGTCATATTGATCAACGCCATGATGGGTTTACCTTTTGTGATTAAAGTTTTAAGCCCTGCCATGCGTAAAAACCAGATGCGTTACCAAAACCTATGTTGCAGCCTGGCGCTTCAAGGCTGGCATAAATTCCGCTGGATAGACTGGCCATTACTAAGACGTCCCATAGGCCTGGCCGCCGCTCTGGTCTCTGCAATGGCAATGGGTGATCTGGGTGTCATCGCGCTGTTTGGTTCAGTTGACACCACGACTCTTCCACTGATGTTATACCAGCAACTTGGCGCTTATCGAATTCCCCAGGCGGCTGTCAGTGCTGTGTTTTTGCTGTTAATGTGCCTACTGGTTTTCTGGTCCCTGGAACGCGGTTTGGGTGGGAAAGATTATGTTAAAAATTGAACAACTTAGTTTTAGCTATCATCAACAACAAGAGCCGGAAATGTTATTTGAACTCACTGCGGTACCCGGTGAAATTCTAAGTATTATAGGTCCAAGCGGCTGTGGAAAATCAACATTACTCAATTTGATTGCCGGTTTTTTACCCGCACAAAGTGGTCATATAAGTATCGATAATGAATTCGTAGAGAAATTAAGCCCGGCAGAGAGACCACTCACCATGGTATTTCAACAGCATAATTTATTCCCTCATCTTGACCTTTATACCAACGTGGCACTTGGCATCAACCCTTCACTAAAACTGACCAGCAAACAGAAAGATGAAGTATCAGATGCCCTCAAAAAATTAGGGCTATCCGGTCTGGAAAAACGCAAACCCGGTCAGTTATCAGGTGGTCAAAGGCAACGAGTTGCACTGGCCCGCGCTCTGGTTCGACATCACAAAGTGCTATTACTGGATGAACCTTTTGCAGCTCTCGGCCCTGCCCTGCGACAGGAACTCATCGAATTACTTAAATCACTGGTTCAACAAAAATCAATGATTGCATTACTGGTCAGCCACCAGCCCGATGATGCCCTGCAGGCTTCAGGGCGCACGGCATTTATCCATCAGGGCAGAGTATCTGCAATAGATGAAACCTTCAAACTTCTGAACAATTCAAAAAATAAAGCTATCCGCAATTACCTGGGATCATTATGAAAAATACCAGAGAGCCATCTCTGAGCCAGGTATTTAAGCGCATCCCGATGCTTGCAGATTATCACCCTGATGAATTTACAATCACTGAGTTACCAAGCTATACCAATCAGAATTATCATCTAAAGAACAACTCTGTTGATTTAATTCTGCGACTTCCTCGTGCACAAACCAACATTTACATAAACCGCAAAGCTGAAATCTGTAACGAACAAATCGCTTTTAAGCTGGGCCTGTCACCAATCTGCATATGGCACAACGAGGAGGGAGAAAGTCTCACACAAACAATTACAAAGAGTAAATCTCCTACTACAGCAGACTTGAGACAAATTGACATGATCCATTTAGTCGCCGAAAGTTTAGGTCAGTTACACAACAGTCAGCAGCAGTTTCAGGGACAGGTAGACCTGCAGTCATTATTAAATCGTTATTATGAATTATTAAATATCGAACAACAGAAAAGTTATAGTTTACGTTTTAAACATGCCAGAACCAGCTTGCAAACACTGGAGTCAGAGTTTAATAAACTGGTGCCTTCACATAATGACCTGAATGAAAACAACCTGTTACTCGACGCCAATAATAAGTTATGGATGATCGACTGGGAGTATTCATCCATGGCAAGTCCCTACTGGGATCTAGCCACTATTTGTAATTCGGGGGTATACGAAGAAAGCCATTGCCGGCAATTACTTGCGGCTTATAACAATGCAGAAGACAGACTGAATTTACAAACTTTACAGCAATACCGGGAAATATTATTAGTACTGAATGATTGCTGGATGAGCGTCTTCAACGACTAAAAACAATTAACAGTTCCACCATCAACTTCGCGACTTATAGAACTTTATACGTTAATATTCTATTTTTTATCTATTCAGCGTATTTAAAAAGTCAAAAGATATTCACCACGAAGGCACGAAGTTCACGAAGAGAGACAAATATTGTTATAGATAATCTACTAAATCCGTTTATGTAATCATTATGAAAAAACTTATTGCCTATTAATGACTTGCCTTCGTGTACTTCGTGCCTTCGTGGTAAAAAATCTTTTTGCGACCTACTATTAAAACTCGCTAAGTAGTTACCTTTTTTTAAATCATTAACCTGGATACCTGCATGAGCCAGTACTGGACAGACCTCGTTCACAAATTAGACCCTTACATACCCGGTGAGCAGCCGCAGGATCAACAGTACGTCAAACTAAATACCAACGAAAATCCTTACCCGCCCTCACCGAAAGTGACGGCAACAATAGATAATTATAACAAAGATCATCTGAAGCTTTACCCTGACCCTGAATCAACACAATTACGACAGGCACTGGCTCAACGATTTGGAGTGCAGCAGGACAACGTGTTCGTAGGCAACGGTTCAGACGAAGTGCTGGCACATAGTTTTCAGGCTTTTTTCAAACAGTCCAAACCTTTAGTTTTTCCAGATTTAAGCTATAGCTTTTACCCTGTGTATTGTGGTCTGTATGAAATTGAATCTAAAACAATTCCCATCAATGAAGACTTCAGCATCAACATAAACGATTTTGATATTGATAACGGCGGTATCATTATTCCAAACCCGAATGCACCCACCAGCATGTTGATGCCATTGGCTGATATAGAACAACTTTGCAAAAACAATTCATCGGTGGTCATCATCGATGAAGCCTATATCGATTTTGGTGGTGAGTCGGCCATTCCGTTAACCAGAAAATACGATAATCTGCTGGTTATTCAGACATTTTCAAAATCTCGCAGCCTGGCAGGATTGCGTCTGGGTTACGCGATTGGGCATAAAGATTTGATTGAGGGTTTGAACCGGGTTAAAGATTCGTTTAATTCTTATCCGATAGACTCACTGGCCCAGACAGCAGCAGTCAGTTCTATCGAAGATGACAGTTACTTTCAGCAAACCTGTCAGAAAATCGTTCAAACACGGGAACAGGCTAGCGAACAATTAACCCGACTGGGTTTTAAAGTTTTACCTTCTGCGGCTAATTTTATTTTTGCCTGCCATGAGAGCAGATCTGCTCAGGAACTCTATTCAGAGCTAAAAAAGGCCGGCGTGCTGGTACGTTATTTCAACAAACCCAGAATTGATAACTATCTACGAATCACTATCGGTACAGAACAGGAAATGCAAAAATTAATAGCCACTTTAAGTAAAATTCTTCAACAAAACTAATCCCTGTTTGTTAAAACAAGGACTAGTTTTTATTGCTTGAATTTATCACAGATTATTATTGTAACTGCTCAGCGTATTCAAAAATGTCAAAAAATATTCACCACGAAGACACGAAGGTACATCATTATTTATCAATAAGTTTTTTAAGATTGAGACAATGACTGATTTATCCAATTACTTTTAGCATTATTTGTTTTTTTTCGTGAGCTTCGTGACTCGACAATTGCTCCTGCATTGTTCTACCTACGGGCATCCTGCCCTAGTTCGTGGTAAAAAAATTTTTAAATATATAGAAAAATCGAAACTCAAGAGTTACATATTATTTAAAATTTCCACGTAACAAATCGCGTCGAGATAGTTTTTCCTTTACCTGAACTTTCATATCAGATTGCCCTCTTACAGGTCCGACCCCTGCAGCCATGGGCTCGATAACAGCAAAATCATCCAGATTTATTTCGGGTGTGTCTTCTCCACGCATAACACGGCCCAGCAATTCTTCATCAACCATATCCTCTTCGGTTAGTTCTTTCTCAACCATCAAACTATCCAGGAATTCCTGTGCCACAGTAACTGCCTGCTCGTGACTGGCAAAATCCCGCATTGGTGAATACAACGAATGCGTCTGACATGGACCGATACCATCAATATTATTCACCATAAACTTATAGTTTTTTGAGGGAAACTTGTGCGGTTGTTTATGACCCAGTTCCATGTTACTCCACTCTTCATTCTGCTTTGGCAACATCACAATATTCATTAACCAGGGAGTAATAATGACACCCAGCACCCGGCCCTGATACAGCTGAAAACCTAATGCCTGAACTTTTATTGCAGAATTAAGAATGGGAATCCCCTGCATTTGCTCAAGATGTATTCGTTCGAAGGTAGCTTCCAGAACATCAATTATATTTTGTAAATTTTTCATCTATTCAGGCTACACCCGGGAAATAATGTTCAATATCAATATCAGCTTCCCCTGACATAATCGCAGACAATCCATCCAGTGCCTTGTTGATATTGATGGCATCCTGTTCAGTCAACACTTCTCGAGCAGAACCCAGAAAATTCAATACCCAGCTTCCTTCGGGTTGAGGGCCTATCAGCATCATGTTGACCTGCTCTTCACCGTTTCGCCCAAGACAGGTAGCCATGAATTCACCCGACTCAACAATCTGTACCGGCACCCCTATGCACATAAACCTTGTGCTTCCAGCTCGGCTTCCCTACGCCAGTGACCAATCAGTTGCTCACTGCGTTCTTCCAGCTGCACACCCAGATCAGCCAGTTCGTCCACTAACCGTTTAACCATGGCATCGAGCCCCGCTGCAGCTTCGTTTGTCAGACCCAGTTTATTTTCAAGCGAATGTGGAACCATGCCGATAATAGCAACATGCCGAGGCACTTCTGCTTTAAGAGTTAACAATGCTAGTAAATCAGAAAGTCCCAGTTGATGATTAGACAGTTTAGTTTGAAAGAAAGCAGGGATATCATCATTTGCAATACGTACCAGAGTGCCATAAGCATCTCCAGTATTAATCGCATCAGCTACTATTAATTGATCACAATTACGAATGGGATCATACAAACCCATACCTGTAGTACCCCCATCAATCACCGTAACTCCCTGAGGAATAATGTAGCGATTTTCCAGCTCTTCAACCGCTCGAACACCGACACCTTCATCCTGCATCAGCACATTACCCATGCCAATAATTAATATATTTTTACTCGCCATCTCACTACATCCTCTGGTTTGGTTACAGAGCCTTCACTTTCACGATCTCTTTTTGCTCGGTATCGACCATGTGAATTGCACAGGCAATACAGGGATCGAAAGAATGCACGGTACGTAAAATCTCCAGAGGTTTTTCCGGATCGGCAACCGGGTTATCCATTAATGATGCTTCATAGGGTCCTATCTGACCATCAGCATCACGCGGACCGGCATTCCAGGTACTGGGAACAACAGCCTGGTAATTTTTAATTTTACCGTTTTCTATCACTACCCAATGTGACAGAGCACCTCGTGGTGCCTGATGAAATCCAACACCCTTAATTTCTTCTTTAGGAAAGACAGGAGAATTAAAGGTATCAACATCACCAGTACCAATATTATCCACCAGTCGTTGCCACTGATCATGCAGTGTATCTATCATCACACCACAACGTATTGCACGAGCAGCATGTCGACCTATTGTAGAATGAACTGCCGCCAACGGAATATCAGGATTTCCTGAAACTGATTTCAATATATCCATCGTCTGATTCAGGTATTTAGTATAACCATCATGCCCCGAAGCTACACCAACTAACACATCGGCAAGTGGGCCTACTTCCGCCCGCTTTCCATAAAAAGTCGGTGCCTTGACCCATGAGTATTGACCCTCATCCTGAAAGTCAGTGTACTGTGGTTCGGTTTCACCTACCCAGGGGTGTAACGCATCATCACCTTCATACCATGCATGTTTCGAACTCTCCGCTACTCCATCACGAAAATAAGCATCATCGAAAGTTTTTATTGGTTTGAGGGAAGCCAGATCAGCATTTTCAATAAAACCTCCGGGTAACATAAACTCTGTTCCCTTGGTATCTACCGGGCAATCTGGAACCGTCAGGTAGTTATTTACTCCACCACCAATACCAGCCCAGTCCAGGTAGAAAGCACCAATCGCTGGCACATCGGACATATAGGTAGATTTAACAAAGTGATCCAGTTTATCGATGAAATTTTTGACTAGCATCAAACGTTCAATATTAAGCACTGAAGGAGCATCATGGCCGATAGAGTTACTCACACCCCCCACTGCTACATTTTGAATATGCGGACTCTTACCACCAAGAATCGCCACAATTTTATTTGCATGGTTCTGAATATCCAGCGCCTGTAAATAATGTGCCACAGCTAGTAAATTAACTTCTGGTGGTAATTTCATGGCGGGATGCCCCCAGTAACCACTGGCAAACGGGCCAAGTTGTCCACTACCCACAAATGTCTTTAAGCGCTCCTGTACTGCTTTCATTTCATGCGGACCATTTAAGTGCCAGTCTGATAATGATTCTGCCAGTTTAGCCGTAGCCACCGGATCAGCATCCAGCGCTGAAACCACATCCACCCAGTCCACCGCAGACAGGTGATAAAAATGCACGATATGATCCTGGATTGCATGAGCAGTCTGAATAATATTTCGAATTAACTGGGCATTTAATGGCACTTCCAGATTCAAAGCATTTTCAACCGCACGAACAGAAGTGATCGCATGAACCGTGGTACATACTCCACAAAAACGCTGTGTATATGACCAGGCTTCCCGGGGGTCACGTCCAACAAGAATTTTTTCAATACCTCGCCACATCTGGCCGGATGACCAGGCTTTGGATACCTTGCCATCATCAACTTCTACATCTATTCGAAGATGCCCTTCGATTCGAGTAATGGGGTCAACTGTAATACGTGTAGTCACAAAACTATCTCCTAAAATTTACGCATGCTCTTCACGATGCAGTACGGGCAGAGTCTTAACCAAAATCAGGTAGGCCATTAATTCCAGCGCAATAATGCTCAGAGTAATCATGATCTCTGAAACCGAAGGAAAATAGCTATAACCCAGACCTGGATTAAAAGTAAAAAGAAAAGCATTAAACCGGTATAAACTACCGGCCAATAACATACTGACGGCAGCAATCAATAACTGACCTCCACGAGAACGTCGTTCCGATGACAACAGAATAACCAGTGGAATAACAAACAGAACCATCTCCAGCAGGAACATGAGCGAGGCAAAATCAGCAGCAAAAATCAATCCGAGCTTACCCTGTAGCATCAGCACGACTAATCGAATCAGCAAAAAAGTTAACAGCAAACCAACGATAACCTTGCCCATTTTTGACAACAAACCAGATTCAGAATGTCGCCCAAATCCCACGGCCGAAGTAGACGCCTCAAAAATAACAATAGAGAAACCCATGGTCAAAGCTGTCAACAGGGCCAGTAAGGGTTGCATATGCAAGGTTTGCCAGAGCGGATGAACTTTATGCCCCATCGCAATTAACAGCGAACCAAGTGAAGACTGATGCATGGTGGGTAATAGAACACCCAGTGCGATAAACAGGAATAACACTTTGTTCAATGCTTTTAATAAACCATGCATACCAAGCCTTTCCAGTAAAGCAGGAGCAAACTCCAGAGTAAGCACAATAATGTAAGCAGCGACACAAAGCCCTACTTCCAGCATTACTGAATTAAAGTTCCAGTTTCCGGGTAAGAATATTTCATAGAATTGCCAGAAACGTCCCATATCAAAAAAGGCACCAAAGCCACCCATCGCATAACCCAGCAGACTAGCCAACACGGCAGGACGAACTAGCGGGTGATACTGTCCTTTATTAAACACATAAACCATAAAAGCCAGGGCATATCCACCGCAGGCAAAAGCCGTGCCTATAACCACATCGTAGACCACCCATATACCCCAGGCGAAACCACCATTCAGGTTACTGACAGACCCTATACCGGAGGTAAAACGTTGAAACATAAAAAAGCAGCCAATCAGGAAGATAACCAGCAGCACCATAAACGGTGCAGTGAATAAACGGCCGCCTATCGCTTTATGCGAACTCATGACTCACCTCCATCATTATCATCGTCGGTGTTACGACGCACTACATAAGTTAATCCAGCTAAAGCAACTGCCGGCAATGCCATAAAGCTGTATATCGAGTGCTGAACTGTCTCGGCAACTGAAGCCGCCGAACGATCTCCAACAGCCGGCATACCCAGTTTGTCAAAAGGTACAGATGAAATATGCATGACACTGGTGCCACCCGCCTCCTTCTCACCCCAGATATGATCTCTATAGGCTGGCACTTCTTTTTCATGGTGACTGTATGGTTTGCTGACATCACCACGCGGGTAATTATAGATTTCACCCGGTTTAAGTTGCATGCGGTGTTTAGCTTCCTGAAGCAGGGCTTTACGTGGACCAAACAAGGTAGCACCTGTAGGACAAACTTCGGCACAACCCGTCATCTGCCCTTTGTCGACTCGCTCTAGACCAGCCTGATTACACATCTGGCATTTTTGAATTTGGCCGAACAATTCGTTGTATTCGAACTGTGGCACATTATAAGGACAACCCACCATACAGTTTCTACAGCCTATGCATACATCAGCATGATGTGTGACTATGCCGGTGACCTTATGCTGTCGCATCGCAGTACAGGGGCACACAGAAACACAACCCGGATCAACACAATGCATACAACTGCGTTTTTCAAAGCAGTATCCATTTATTTCTGCATCCTTGGTCTTTGCATCACCATCTTTATAGACCTTAATGACATTCAGGGTTTCACCTGACAGGTCACGTGCCGAATCCCAGATTTGTTGTTCGTTGTCGGTTACTGGTGGCATGTCATTCAATTCTTTACAGATGCTGACACAGGCTTTACAACCCACACACAAGGTTGAATCAAATAGCATTCCCACTGCTTCTGGAGCTGGCTCAAGATTTGGCCGAGCCTCGGCAGTGGTACACAGTGTTGCTGCGGTCCCACCCAATGTGGCTTTAAGAAAATCTCTACGCTTCATAACGCCCCCTATTCCTGTTTTCCTTCTTTCTCATCCAGCTTTTTTGCACCCATGGCAGTTGCACCTATGGCTGCACCCACCGCTACACCCGCAAGAGCTGCCGCGCCAGCTGTCATAGTGCCACTGGCTTCACGAGTCTCAATTGCCGGAAACATATTAGGAGGCGTATGTGTTTTAACATCCGCCAGACTAAACATGGGTTTTTCAAACCCAACACCTCCTTCAGAGCAACCAAAGCAGGGGTGCCCGACACCTACAGGCCATACACCGCCACCCACGTTGTTGTATTCAAGGCTGGGGCAGTTGTTATATGTTTCAGGACCCTTACAGCCGAGTTTATAAAGGCAGTAACCCTTTTGATGTCCTTCATCTCCAAACTCATTAGCAAAACGTCCAGCATCAAAATGTGGACGACGATAGCAATTCTCGTGGATCAGACGACCATAAGCCCACTTGGGACGACCTTTATCATCGATCGGAGGTAATTTCCCATAGGTGACAAAGTACAACACAGTACCAATAAAATTAGCTGGATTGGGTGGACAACCCGGAATGGTTACTACAGTTTTATCTTTCAATACCTGCGGGGCACCCGTTGCCCCTGTGGGATTAGGAGATGCAGACTGCACTCCTCCCCAACTTGCACAGGAACCATAAGCAACTATTGCTGCCGCATTTGCAGCAGCCTCATGAGTTAGATCGAGCATCGTCTCACCCGCAATTTTACAATAAATGCCATTGTCTTTAATCGGGATTGCACCCTCAATAACCAGAAGATATTTACCCTTGTTTTCCAGCATGGATTTTTTCTTGATATCTTCAACCTGATGACCCGCTCCGGCATCCAGAGTCTGGTGATAATCCAGAGAAATAAGATCCAGGATTAAATGTTCCATGCTTGGCTGCTCAGATCTCAGTAGCGCTTCGGTTGGACCGGTACACTCCTGACCATGTAACCATATGACTGGTGGTCTCCTTTTAGGATCAGCTACCGCATTAGCCATGGCCACGGCTGCATGGGTCGATAAGCCCAGTGAAGCTGCTACACCCGTACAAAATTTCAGAAATGTTCTTCTGGAAACACCCAGACGTTTTTCCACTTCTGAGTAATCTATTTCTATTCCCACCATTTGTTATCCTCCGGTTGGCAAATGAGGTGTACACATTCATGTACTTATAAGTTCGAAAATGAATTGCAAATTTTGTGCTAAATCGAATTAGTACTTTAAAATTCAACTACTTAATAAATAACAGAGGATTTCTGGAGAAACATAACAGAATAGTGGCTAACCACTTTGACCTCCTTTTCGGAAAGTAACTTTGCAGTTATAAAATTTATTATAAAAACATAAGTGTAATAAGTATTTACACTTTTATGCACTTATGTAATTATTTAAGTCATTCTTAGCTCAATATCTGCTTTCTTTAGAGGCGGCCAGTACAGTCACGATGAATACGAACACTATAGAAGGTCAAATTGAAATCGACCTGTACCCGCATGAAAAATCAGGGTCCAGGGTAGAAATTCATTCCAGCCGTCCAGTGAATGTATCAAAAGTCATGATAGGAAAAAATATAGAAAACGCCTTATCCCTGATTCCACTTATTTACAACATCTGCAGCGTTGCCCAGGCTCGAACCAGCCTCAAAGCTATTCAACAAAACCTGAATCTGGAGATACATCCAGTCATGGAAACAGCCAGAGATATGCTGGTATTGGCAGAAAGTGCTCGTGAACACCTGTTTCGCATCTTTGTTGACTGGCCAAAGTTATTTGCAATGAATACAGAGGTCACCGTGCCTCCTTCTTCAGCTCAGAAACTGAATGAGTTTAAGCAGGCACTATTCAAAGACGGCAAAGCCTTCAGCCTGGACAGTAAATTAAGATCAGAAATAACTCGCCTGCAAACCCTGATAAAAGAGCTAGAACAGGATCTACAGCAAAAAGTTTTCGGCGTTCCCTGCAACAGCTGGCTAACCATTAATGACCTCGATGGACTCAACCACTGGATAACAGAATGTGACAGCATAGCTGCCCGGTCAGTCAGTTTTATCATCAACAATAACTGGAGCTCCGAAGGTTTTTCAGATTGCCTGCATTTACCCGAACTTAATCCTGAGGAATTAATTAAACGTTTTAATGCTAACAATGCTGAGGAATTTATCGCTCAACCAGACTGGAAAGGCTGTTTATATGAAACCACTTCTCTGACACGACAACAACAGCACCCGCTAGTTCAACAACTAATACTACAGTTTAATAACACACTCATTACACGGTGGGTTGCACGTTTGATTGAACTGGCCAGCATTCCACAACAGCTTCAAAACCTACTTGATCAACTGGAGACGGTTAATAACATACCCCAATTAAAAGCAGCATCAACAACCGGTCTGGCCCAAACCGAGGCTGCTAGAGGTCGCCTGATTCATCATGTTCAAATTCAGCAACAGAAAATCAGTAATTATCAGATTCTGGCTCCTACAGAATGGAATTTTCATCCACAGGGGCTGATCGCCAAAAGCTTAACCAACCTGACCCCCAAACATCCAGAACAATTAGATCAACTGGCTCGACTGGTGATTAACGCTATAGATCCCTGTGTTGGTTACAGCTTGAGAATCCACACATGAAAAAGGTCATTAACAATGCATGAAATGTCATTATGTGAGGGTGTTTTGCAGGTACTGGAGGCCGAGTCCGTCAAACAGGGCTTCAGCCGGGTAAAAAATGTATGGCTCGAAATTGGAGACCTGTCAGGCGTGGAAATTGAAGCCATGTTATTTAGTTTTGACGCGGTAACTCGAGACAGCCTGGCCGATGGTGCTACACTTAATATTATAAATATACCCGGCACAGCCTGGTGTATGAAATGCAGTAAAAATGTAATCGTTAAACAACGTTTTGATGAGTGCCCTGACTGCGGCAGTTATCAATTACAGGTAACCAGCGGTGACGAAATGAAAATCAAAGAACTGGAGGTAGAGTAGTGGCTCCCCTAACAGGTTATATAATATCTCTGACAAGATTTGAAACGCACCGCTTCGGCGTTGCACTTTTTGCCAAGGGAATAACCATTAGCGGCAAAGTGCGCCTTGAATCACTACACTTCAAAGTCTCGCAGAGACATAACATAACCTATTAGGAGAGCCATTATGTGTACTACATGCGGATGCGGTGAAGGCGAAACTCAGATTGAAGGTCATGAACATCCACATGATCACCAACACAACCATGAGCATGAGCATCATCACCACGGTCAAAACCATACTCACAACCATTCTCATCATGATCATACACATGATTATGGGCAGGGGCCGGCACATGCACATGCCCCCGGTTTGAGCCAGACAAGAATGGTACAAATTGAACAGGATATTCTGGGTAAAAACAATGAATACGCGGCCGCCAACCGTAGCTGGTTTAATACTCATGGCATTCTAGCTCTAAATCTGGTCTCCAGTCCCGGTTCGGGAAAAACATCACTGCTTACTCGTTGTATAGACGACCTTAAAGATGAGTTAACCCTGGCGGTTATTGAAGGTGACCAGCAAACCACCAATGATGCCGAAAGGATTCGTGAGACAGGAGTCAAAGCACTGCAAATAAATACAGGAAAAGGCTGTCATCTCGATGGTCACATGGTAGGCCATGCCCTGGAAACGCTGCAACCGGAAGATGGTAGCATTTTATTTATCGAAAATGTCGGCAATCTGGTTTGTCCTGCAGCTTTTGACCTCGGCGAAGCGCACAAGGTCGCCATTTTATCGGTCACCGAAGGTGAAGATAAACCCATCAAGTATCCCGACATGTTTCATGCGGCCGACCTGTTGCTATTAAATAAAGTAGACCTGCTACCTTATCTGGATTTCGATGTTGATTTATGTATCAAATATGCACGCCGGGTTAATCCGGGCATTAAAATTATCCAGTTATCGGCAAAAACAGGTGAAGGCATGGATAGCTGGTATCAGTGGATTCGAGCCACCCAGCAGATATCCATGATTGACTACAAGACAACTCCGGCAACAGGAGTTTAATTTATGTGCCTCGCATTACCCGCACAGGTTATCAGCATAAATGAAGCCACCGATATGGCAACCGTTGCACTAGGAGAAGTCAAACGTGAAATTTCTCTGGCTTTAGTCGAAGATGTGAAAATTAATGATTACGTACTTATCCATGTCGGCTATGCACTCAACAAAGTTAGCGAAGAAGAAGCCGAACGGACTCTGGCTCTTTTTGCAGAAGCTGGACTGATAGACAAAGAGGTTTCGGCATGAAATATATCGATGAATTTCGTCAACAAAGCCTGGCAAAAAAACTGTCTGCATCAATTCACAAAGAAGCCAACCCTGAACGAAAATATAACTTGATGGAATTCTGTGGTGGCCACACCCATGCCATTTTCCGCTACGGTGTGCAAGACCTGATGCCGGATAACGTCAATTTCGTGCACGGTCCCGGTTGTCCGGTTTGCGTATTACCAATCGGACGAATCGACAATGCTATTCAGCTTGCGGAAGATCATGATGTCATCCTGTGTACATATGGAGATATGCTACGGGTACCCGCCAGTGGACGCAAAAGCCTGCTAAAAATCAAGGCAGAAGGCGCCGATATTCGTATGGTTTATTCCACTCAGGACGCACTCAAAATTGCACAGGACAATCCACATCGCCAGGTCGTATTTTTTGCTATCGGTTTTGAAACTACCACGCCTCCCACTGCCGTTGCTATCAAACAGGCTCAGGCTCTGGGTTTGAAAAACTTCAAGGTTTTTTGCAATCATGTGCTCACCCCGGCTGCTATCCAGAATATTCTGGAATCCCCGGAGGTACGTGATATCGGTTCCGTCTCCATCGACGGTTTTTTCGGGCCATCTCACGTCAGTTCCATCATTGGAAGTCGCCCCTATGAGTTTTTTGCCGAAGAGTTTCAGCGCCCGGTAGTGATAGCAGGTTTTGAACCTCTGGATGTTATGCAATCAACACTGATGTTAATCCGTCAACTAAATGAAGGACGACATGATGTTGAAAACGAATACACCCGTGTCGTCAGTCGTGATGGTAATCTCAAGGCTCAGCAACTGGTATCAGAGATCTTTGAGCTGCGCCGCAGTTTTGAATGGCGCGGTCTTGGTCTGGTT
Source organism: Gammaproteobacteria bacterium (assembly GCA_018669845.1). Taxonomy (GTDB): domain Bacteria; phylum Pseudomonadota; class Gammaproteobacteria; genus JACNJF01. Next base: position 15,643 of record JABHSO010000016.1, read on the forward strand.
CCCTATAGTGCTCTGCAGATCAAACAGGCCTATGCCGATTTCGATGCAGAAAAGTATTTTAACATCACCACCATTCAGGCCAGTGACGTTAAAGGCTGCGAGTGCCCTTCCATTTTACGCGGCGCTAAAACCCCAATCGATTGTAAATTATTTGGTACGGTATGCACTCCGGAAAACCCGATGGGTTCCTGCATGGTGTCTTCAGAGGGCGCTTGCGCAGCATACTGGAGTTATGGCCGTTTTCGTCAAAACAGTAAAATTACAGATCATCAACAAGATAATATGGAGTCAGTCGCATGACACAGACAGGCAAACGATTTCCTGTTCGTCTGAACACCCGAACCGATAAAGTCGATATGACCCATGGCAGTGGTGGCCGGGCTATGGCCCAGCTGGTTGACGAACTGTTTGTTAAACATTTTGACAATGAGTTACTACGCCAGGCGAATGATCAGGCCAGTTTCGACATTACTGGCGGACGCATGGTCATGAGTGTTGATGGTCACGTTATCTCACCGATATTTTTCCCTGGTGGAGATATCGGTTCACTGTCAGTCCACGGCACGGTGAATGATGTTGCCATGTCTGGAGCCAAACCATTATATCTATCAGCCGGTTTTATCCTCGAAGAAGGATACCCTCTGGCCGATCTGGAACGGATAGTCATCAGCATGGCAAAAGCCGCTTCTGATGCCAACGTACCCGTAATTACCGGAGACACCAAGGTCGTCGAAAAAGGCAAGGGAGACGGTGTATTTATTACCACGACGGGTATCGGCATAGTTCCAGAAGGCATCAATATATCTGGCGATCTGGCACAGCCCGGGGATGTTATTCTGATTAACGGCAGTATCGGAGATCATGGCATTGCCATCATGTCGAGCCGTGAAAACCTGCAATTTGAAACAACCATCGAATCCGATTCTGCCGCATTACATACGCTGATTGCCGACATGGTAAAAGCGGTGCCCGACATTCATTGTCTACGCGACCCCACCCGTGGCGGACTTGCAACAACCTTGAATGAGTTAACCCAGCAATCCTCTGTCGGCATGACTATTCGTGAAGACGATATTCCGGTTAAACCGGCGGTCAGTGCCGCCTGCGAATTGCTCGGGCTAGACCCACTGTATGTTGCCAATGAAGGCAAACTGGTTTGCATCTGTAAAAAACAGGATGCTGAAAAATTACTGGATACTATGCGCGCTCACCCACTGGGCAAACAATCTGCCATTATCGGAGAAGTCATCGAAGATGCCCATGGTTTCGTGCAAATGCAAACCGGTTTTGGCGGCAGTAGAATCGTCGACTGGCTTGCCGGTGAACAATTACCACGGATTTGCTGATAACGGATAACTGATAACTGATAACTGATAACTAATTACTGATAACTGATAACTGATAACTGATAACTGATAACTGATTCTGATGAGAATTCTACTACTCTGCCATGCCTTTAACAGCCTTACCCAAAGACTGTTTGTCGAGCTTGAAGCTCAGGGACATGACATCTCGGTTGAATTCGATATCAATGATGAAACCAGTTTGCAGGCCGTTAACCTGTTTCAACCAGAACTGATTATTGCTCCTTACCTGAAACGAGCCATCCCAGAATCCATCTGGAAAAAAACGATTTGCCTGATCGTACATCCAGGCATAACGGGTGATCGTGGACCTTCATCACTGGACTGGGCTATTCTCAAAAATCTCAATGAATGGGGGGTAACCGTATTACAGGCCAATGCAGAAATGGATGCAGGTGATATCTGGTCGACAGTTTCTTTTCCTATGCGTAAAGCCAGCAAGGCAAATCTTTACAGAAATGAAGTAACAGAAGCAGCATTGCAGGCCGTAAATATTGCCATACAAAAATATCAACAAGCCGACTTCTCCCCATTAAGTCTTAGGCAAATTGAAACTAGCGGCGACTGGCAACCATTAATGCAACAGTCAGATCGACAAATAAACTGGAACGTCGATGATTCTGCCACTATTATCAAAAAAATTAAAAGTGCTGATGGATTCCCCGGTATAAAACAAAAATGGTTTGACCGAGAACTATATTTATTTGATGTCCATCATGAACCAGAGCTGCATGGAAAAGCAGGTGAATTTATTGGACAAAACGAAACTGCTATCTGTATCGCCACAACTGACAGCGCAGTGTGGATTGGCCATCTGAAAGACAAGCAGAGCTCTCATCCTTTTAAACTTCCTGCAACAATCGTATTAAAAGACGATATAAGAGATTTACCATTCATCGATACAAAACAATCCATAGCTTATCAACCTGTCCGCTATCACTCGGCTAACGGTGTTGGTTACCTGCATTTTAATTTTTATAACGGTGCAATGAGCACGACACAATGTCAGCAATTGCGTGAAGCCCTGGTCCAAGCCAAACAGCAACCCACAAAAATCATTGTATTAATGGGTGGCGATGACTTCTGGTCAAATGGTATGCACCTGAACCAGATAGAAGCCGCAACCAGTGCTGCCGATGAATCATGGGACAATATCAATGCGATTAACGACCTGTCACTGGAAATAATCAACACCGAGTCACAACTTATATTTTCAGCCATGAGGGGAAATGCAGGAGCAGGCGGAGTATTCCTGGCGCGGGCAGCCGATGAAGTCTGGGCCCGACAGGGCATTATTCTAAACCCCCATTATAAAGACATGGGAAACCTGTATGGATCGGAATACTGGAGTTATCTACTGCCTCGATTTGCCGGTGAAGAAAATAGTCAACGCATTAGTCAATCACGATTACCGATGGGTTTAGCAGAAGCAAAAGCACTGGGACTTGTGGATAAAATAATCGACTCTCCACGAAATTTATTTTATGAAGCTGTGCGGCAACGTTGCGAAAAATTATTAAATTCAGCTTCAGATAATCTCGATATAAATCAGCAATTAGAAAAAAAACAACAACAGCGTACTAGCGATGAAGCGATTAAACCTTTATCCGCATACCGTGAGTTAGAGTTAAATAAAATGAAGAAAAATTTTTATGGCTTTGACCCCAGTTACCACATCGCAAGATATAACTTCGTTTACAAAATTGCCAAATCACGTACACCTTTAACGATTGCTAAACATCGACGTATATCAGACATAGTCAGGAGGGTCTCATGACCACAACCGCAAGCATACTGGTGGTTGATGATGAACAGCGTTCACTGGAATCTATTCAACGCATTCTTTATGATCGTTTCGATGTTCACATCGCAAATAACATCGAAGATGCTGAAACAATTTTACGACGGGAATGGATCCAAATTTTACTTTGCGATCAACGCATGCCGGAAATGACCGGCGTAGAGTTCACCCAGAAAGTTCGTGATGAATACCCCCTTATTATTCGCATCATTATTTCCGGCTACACCGATTCTGAAGACATAATCAATGCGGTCAATAAAGGCGGCATATACCAGTACATCACTAAACCCTGGCACCCTGACGACTTAATCATCAAACTCAACAATGCCGTTGACCTGTTTCGCCTACAACGCGAAAACGAACAGCTATCAGTCGAGCTCAAACTCAAACCAGATACTATTGAGCAGAGTATGATTGAAAAACGGCGCACCCTGAAGGCACGTTATGACTGGGATCAGGCAATAGTTCGCAGTCCGGATAGCTGCATGAACAGTGTTTGCAGCACCATCAGAAATGCCGCTCCTTTCGATGTCAATATTCTATTGACGGGAGAATCAGGAACCGGAAAAGAGCTCTGTGCACGCTCCCTGCATTACAACAGCCTGCGACAGGATAAAGTTTTTGTCGCAGAAAATTGCGGTGCCCTGCCCGACGAATTATTAGAAAGCGAATTATTCGGTCACAAACGCGGCGCATTTACCGGTGCTATTGAAGATCGAATTGGTCTTTTTGAACTCGCCCATGGTGGCACCATATTTCTCGATGAAATTGGTGACACATCACCGGCTTTTCAGGTTAAGTTGCTGCGCGTATTACAGGAAAAGGAAATTCGCCCACTCGGTAGTAATATTCGCCGTCCGATCGATGTTCGCATTATTGCCGCAACCAATCGCAACATGGAACAGGATATTCGCGATAAAAAATTTCGCCAGGACCTTTATTATCGGCTGGCAACTTTTGAAATCAATATCCCACCATTACGTGAGCGACAATGCGATATTACCCCACTGGCCATTGCCATTCTTAACCAGACCATGGACCAGTTGGGAAAACGGGTAAAAGGCATCAGCGAAGAAGTGCTGCATTGTTTTGAAACCTATCAATGGCCAGGCAACGTACGCGAAATGCAAAATGAAATAAAACGCATGCTGGTACTCGGTCAAAGCGATTACCTCGGCTCTGAATTGATATCACCACAAATATTACATGCAACACCGGAAGAGTCTATTGCCGATATGGCATTGCTCACCGGCATAGAAGGCACATTGAAACAACGTGTGGAATCACTCGAAGCCCGAATTCTAAAAGAAACACTCATCAGGCTGCGCTGGAATAAAACCCAGACAGCACAGGAACTTGGATTATCCCGTGTCGGTTTACGCAATAAAATGCATCGATATGGGCTGGAGAAAAACTCTAATATTGAGTCTATTATTGATGTCGCATGAATGACCATCCTCATCAATCATCCAGTTTAACCGCGCAGGCGGGATTACCCTCTGAACTGAATCAACACAATCGACGGGCAGATGATAGTGCCTGGATAGAAGTTGTTCAGCACATGGATAGTATTTATGCCGATTTGGTGCATTATCAGGTAGAGCTGGAAGAAAAGAATTCAGCTCTTGAAGATGCCCAGCTTTTCATTCAAAGTGTCATTTCATCAATATCTGATATTCTAATTGTGTGCAATATCAACGGTGAAATACAGCAAGTTAATCATGCGCTTGAAGAAATCATTGGAAAGACCGCTGAAGAACTTTTGGACAAACCTATATCCAGTTTATTTTGTGAACAACACCTGAGTTTAATCGCTGAATTTCCAGAACATATTCGCTCTGGCTCCTTAATTGACTGTCAGATTGAACTGATCAGTTCTGAACAAAAAGAAATCCCCATGGCAATCAACTGCTGTGCACGTTTCGATCATGAAAACAGGCTTTCTGGCATGGTAGTCACCGGGCGACCACTGGGGGAACTGCGCAAAGCCTATAGCGCACTTCATCAGGCACATGAGAAATTAAAAACTGCAAATCTACAATTAATTCAATCTGAAAAAATGGCCTCCCTCGGTAGGCTGGTTGCGGGTGTAGCCCACGAATTAAATAATCCGATCAGTTTTCTTTACGCCAATATGCATGCACTCAAAAACTATCAACAAAAATTCAAAACTTATATCGATGCAGTGCATGTAAATACCAGCCATGATGAGCTGCAAAAATTACGTTCACAATTACGCATTGATGCCATGATGGATGATATCAACCCGTTGGTAGAAGGTTCTGTTGAAGGAGCCGAACGGGTCAGCGAAATTGTTCAGAATCTACGAAAATTCACCACACCCCAGGAACAGAAAAAACAGTCTTTTAACCTGATATTAGTTATTAAACGTGCAATATCCTGGGTGCTTAAAGCTGCAAAAACCAGCCCCGAAGTGATTCATAATTACCCTGCCGAATTAAATATAATCAGCAATGAAGGGTATGTTCATCAAATACTCATCAATCTAATTCAAAATGCTATTGATGCGATGGATCACAGAGGTCAATCTAAACTGGTCATTACCGTGAACAAAAATGATGACTCTGTTCAATTACATATTCACGATAATGGTCCGGGTATAAAGCAGCAGAATCTGGTTAAAATTTTTGACCCATTTTTTACTACCCGTACGGTTGGTAGTGGTACCGGCCTTGGTTTGTATATAAGTTATGGCCTGGCAACTGAGCAATGTCAGGGGGATTTAACGGTAAGCAACCATAAAGACGGTGGAGCCGAGTTTATTTTATCGCTGCCTCTGGAGGCAGGTAAATGAAACCATTCAACATTTTGTGGATTCAGTCAGGCGGTTGTGGTGGCTGCAGCATATCAGTATTAAATGCCGAGTTACCAGATTTTTATTCCAGTCTGAAACAGAGCAACATTGATTTACTATGGCACCCTTCTTTCAGTGAAACCTGTGGAGAAGATTTTTTAGCGTTGCTGGAAAAAATCGAAAATGGACAAATACAACTGGATGCATTTTGTCTGGAAGGTTCGGTGATGATGGGACCTCAGGGTAGCGGTCGTTTCCACCTGTTAAGTGGAACTCGACGACCCATGTTCGAGATCATAAAAAGTCTGGCTGAAAAGGCCAGACATACCCTGGCCATAGGCTCCTGTGCAGCATTTGGTGGTATCACCATGTCAGGACCCAACCCCGGTGAAGCCACCGGTCTTCAATTTGAAGGAGAAATAGCTGGGGGGCTACTCGATAGTTCATGGCTTAGTAATGGTCAATTACCAGTTATCAACATTGCAGGCTGCCCGGTACATCCAAACTGGGTAATAGAAACGCTGACTCAACTGGCACTCGGAGAAATAAATCCTTCACAACTGGACAGTTTTAACCGCCCCCGAAGTTATACCAAACACCTGGTGCACCATGGCTGCCCTCGAAATGAATATTACGAATTCAAGGCAAGTGCTAAACGCCCTACCGATCTGGGTTGTATGATGGAAAACAGGGGGTGCCTCGGTACCCAGGCTCGTGCCGACTGTAATATTCGATTATGGAATGGAGAAGGTTCCTGTCTGCGTGGCGGATTTACATGCATCAATTGCACCGCACCGGAATTCGAAGAACCCGGTCACTGTTTTACCGAAACACCAAAGATAGCCGGTATACCGATAGGCTTGCCCACCGATATGCCCAAGGCCTGGTTTGTGGCTCTTGCTTCTCTGGCCAAAGCAGCTACACCGAAACGTCTGAAGGTAAATTCTGAATCTGACCATATCCGCATATCGCCCGGCATGCATGAAGAAGAGGAAACCTGAACCATGGCTTCAAACTCTTCATCACGCCGTATTCTCGGCCCGTTTAATCGGGTTGAAGGCGATCTGGAAGTTAACATCGAAGTAGACCAGCAAAAGATTACTCAAGCCTGGGTTAATGCCCCTTTATTTCGAGGTTATGAGCAAATTTTACATGGCAAGGATCCCCGTGATTCGCTGATTTACACACCTAGAATATGTGGCATCTGTTCCATTTCTCAATCAGTCGCCGCTGCTCAGGCCATAGCCTCTGCGCAGGGTCTAAAGCCAGCTCAAAATGGCCAGCTTGCGACCAACCTGATACTGGCAGCCGAAAACATGGCCGATCATCTCACTCATTTTTATCTATTTTTTATGCCCGATTTTGCGCGTGACTGTTACAAAGATAAGACATGGTTTAACGACATCGCTTTTCGATTTAAAGCACAAACGGGCAGTTCAGCCAGAGACGTGTTACCTGCCCGGGCAGCCTTCCTGCACCTGACTGGAATTCTTGCGGGTAAATGGCCTCATTCTCTTGCCTTACAGCCAGGAGGCACGACTCGTCCTGTCGAATCTCAGGAACGTATTCGTCTGCTTAGCACCATTACCGCATTCCGCCATTTTTTACAGGATGTTCTGTTTGGTGCAGAATTGGAACAGGTGGCGGCTCTCAGCAGTGAAGAGGATTTACTGCAATTTGTTGATCAACACAACCAGTATGATTTTGCACGGTTTATTAGCATTGCTCAGGATCTGAATTTAAACCATCAGGGCAAAGCCAGTGATAACTTTATGAGTTACGGCGCTTATCCGGAAGATGAACATTTTCTTTTTAATGCTGGAACCTGGCAACAACATCTACAAACATTTAATCCAGAGGATATTCGTGAAGATATTTCACACAGCTGGGTAAATTCAAAAGCCACCGCCAAACACCCATTTCAGGGAAGCACAATTCCTGATAGCGATGAAACTTCTGGTTACAGCTGGTGCAAAGCACCCCGGCTGAATCAACAGGTCATGGAAGTGGGTGCTATTTCAAGACAGGTCATATCAGGGCACCCATTGATACGAGATTTAGTGAGTAAAACGGGTGCTAATGTTCAAAACAGGGTTATCTCAAGATTACTCGAGTTAGCATTGGTGGTGCCTGCGATGGAAAACTGGGTTAAGCAAATCCAGCCGGGGCAAAGTTTCTGTCATGAGTCGATTATTCCACAGGAAGCCCAGGGGGCAGGATTAGTGGAAGCGGCCAGAGGTAGCCTGGGCCACTGGTTAAGAGTCAAAAACGGCCGTATCCTGAATTATCAAATTATCGCCCCCACTACATGGAATTTTTCTCCCCGTGATAGCAGTGAACAACCAGGCGCTCTTGAGCTTGCTCTACAGGGTACTGAAATGGATGATGACAAAACAAGTGCCGCAATGATTCAACATATTATTCGTTCGTTTGACCCCTGCATGGTCTGTACGGTGCATTAGTGTCAACTAAAAACACTTCATATAGCGAACAAATCCGGGTTAAAGGACTGGTGCAGGGTGTAGGATTTCGTCCAACAGTTTACCGACTGGCAAAGGAATTGAATATCAGGGGTGAGGTATTGAATGATGGTGAAGGAGTATCCATCATTGTTCAGGCAAGCTGTAACAACATCGATATTTTTATTCAACACCTGCAGCAGCAATGTCCACCACTGGCAAGAATCGATCAGATTCTGCGGAGTCCATTACACACATCTGAAACCTATATCAATTTTTCCATTACACAAAGCAAGAACACAGACGTTCACACCGGCATAGTTCCCGATGCTGCCACTTGCGAGTTTTGTTTAAACGATATTAACAACCCGCATAACCGGCATCATGGTTATGCTTTCACCAATTGCACGCACTGTGGACCGCGTCTAAGCATTGTCAGGAATATTCCTTATGATCGAAAAAATACCAGCATGGCAAGTTTCCAGCTTTGCCCAACCTGCCAGCTGGAATATCAGAACCCTGAAGACCGTCGCTTCCATGCCCAACCGAATGCCTGCCCTGACTGTGGCCCCGTATTATCACTAACTGATAACCAGGGGAAAACAATTGATTGTCAGGATCAAATCAGTACCGCTGTTAGTTTTATAAAACAGGGGTTTATTGTTGCTATAAAAGGTATTGGAGGATTTCAACTAGCTTGTGATGCAGCCAATGAAAAAACTGTTTTGACATTGCGTCGTCGTAAACACCGACCCGATAAATCTTTTGCCTTAATGGCTAAAAACATTCAACAGATCGAATGCTATTGCCACGTGGCCAACGATGAAAAAGAAGCCTTACAATCTCATGTTGCGCCCATCGTAATTTTACAGCGCAAAACCCGACAACATGAACTCTCAGAACATATCGCCCCCGCTCAACACACACTGGGTTTTATGCTGCCTTACAGTCCGTTGCATCACCTGTTAATGCAACACCTGGATTATCCAGTTGTGCTAACTTCAGGCAATGTCGCCGAAGAACCTCAATGTATCGACAACCAGCAGGCAATTAACAAACTGGGAAAAATTGCTGACTACTTCCTCTTGCATGATCGCGAAATCATTAACCGTATCGATGATTCTGTGATACGAAAAGTCAACAATGAACAATTGATTTATCGCCGTGCCAGAGGATTTGCTCCAGCTCCAGTACCACTTCCACCGGGTTTTAATCTGGACAGTTGCGTACTGGCCTGTGGTGGGGAAATGAAGAACAGTTTCTGCCTGGTAAAAGACCAGCAGGCAATTTTATCCCAGTACATGGGTAACCTGGAAAATGTATCGACTTTTACCGATTACCTTAAAAACATGGATCTCTATCACCGTCTGTTTCAGTTCGAAGCTAAAGCCATTGTGATCGACAAACATCCGCAATATTTATCCAGCAAACACGGTAAGCAACTCGCTATTGAAAAAGATCTTCCACTCATAGAAGTGCAGCACCATCACGCCCACATAGCAGCTTGCCTGGTTGATAACCTCTGGCCTTTACAGCAGGGCAAGGTGATCGGCGTATCACTGGATGGACTCGGTTTTGGTGATGACGGAACAATCTGGGGTGGTGAATTTCTGGTCGCCGATTATAGACAATACGAAAGACTGGCACGTTTTAAACCGGTTCCCATGCCGGGTGCAACGCAGGCAATTTTAGAGCCATGGCGTAACACTTATGCTCATCTAAAAACTCACTGTGACTGGAGTGATCTCAATCAGCGCTTTTCAAAGCTGAATCTGTTTAACTATCTGCATCAAAAACCTCTGGATATTATAAATCGCATGATGGTTTCAAATATTAACTCGCCCCTCAGTTCTTCCTGTGGACGCCTGTTTGATGCAGTAGCCGCTGCCATAGGCCTGTGTCGCGAACGCATCAGCTATGAAGGACAGGCAGCCATAGAGCTTGAGTCATTAATCAAAACACATGAACTGGAGAGTGTAACCGCCTACCCCTTTGAACTTGAGCACAGCAAACTACTTGAAATCAACCCGTCACCGATGTGGAATGCGTTACTGTACGACCTGCAAAATAAAGTATCTCTATCTAAAATATCTGCACGCTTTCATCTATTTATAACAAAAATAATTGAAACGACGGTAAAGCAGATTTCCCGGCAGACAGGCATAAAAAATGTAGCTTTGTCTGGAGGTGTTTTTCAAAATGCCACATTATTTCAGCTCACTCTTAAGCAGTTACAACAGGCCGGATTCAATGTTTTAACTCACCAGAACATACCAGCCAATGATGGTGGTCTGGCTCTTGGTCAGGCTGCTATTGCCTGTGCTCTTTTACAGACAGTCGACCCTCTGGACTGCATAAATAAATACGGAGTAAATGATGGGTAGTTTACTAATACTAGGTTTTTTAATTGGCATGCGCCACGCACTAGATGCTGATCATCTGGCTGCCGTTGCTGCGATATCTACTCAGCAAAACTCTATCCGCTCCACCATCAAACACGGTCTAATCTGGGGACTGGGACACACCACAACTCTTTTTCTATTCGGTTCAATGGTCATCTGGATGGACACGATCATACCTGAACAGCTTGCAACTTATCTGGAATTAGCCGTGGGATTCATGCTGGTGGCATTAGGGCTGGATGTATTACGACGTGTACTCAAAGATCGCATTCACTTTCACCTGCACCGGCACAAAAACATTACTGCTCATTTTCATGCACATTCCCATAGCGGGGAAAGCGACCATCAACAAAGTAACCATCAACATTCACATGATCAAAAATTTCCTTATCGAACGCTATTTATCGGTTTTATGCACGGTATGGCAGGGTCAGCAGCATTGATATTACTGACCATGGAAACAATTGATTCGCTGTGGGCAGGTTTAATTTACATGTTGTTATTCGGGATAGGATCTATGCTCGGCATGGCAATCATTTCAGCCATTATAGCGATTCCGTTACGCGCCTCTGCCAATGGGCTTACCTGGATGTTTAATAGCTTACAGATTGGAATTGGTTTATTAACTTTCGGGCTGGGTATTACAATAATTATTGAGTCAATGCCGATTTAATTACAGAATCTCAAATTTCTGCACGTCTCTTTTAGCCAGAAACATTGCTTTATCTGCCCTGTCCAGCAGACTGTATTCATTAGTATCTATAGTCTTCAGATTACTGATCCCTATCGCCAAAGAAATCGGAATTTCCAACGAGTGCAACTGCAAAGGTTTTAACTTGATATCATCGAATACCTGATGAGCAAACTGCTGTGCTTTTTCACTACCTTTATCTGGAAGAATAAATATAAACTCATCCCCTGACAACCGACCAAACATATTCTGTCCTGAAACATGACCTTTTAGCGTCACCGCTATATGTATTAACAGGTTATCGCCAATAAGATGGCCATGAAAGTCATTCACTTTTTTAAAATCATTAACATCAAAGTAGATTAACCCAAGCTCAGACTCTTTTTGCTTGGCTTCACTAAAACGTAAATGCAACTCATCCATAAGAGCTCGTCTGTTGGGCAAACCGGTTAAACTATCGGTTAAAGCCAACTTTTCCAGTTTCTTCTCCAGTTCTTTCTGAGTCGTAACATCTCTCGCCAGACCCTCAATACTGACAGGATTGCCTTTGCTATCTTTTTTCACATAGGCGTTGGTAGATATCCATACCGGCGAACCATTTTTACGTTTTAGAATAGCTTCAACATTAGTCACCTTCCCTTTATTCTCGACTATTGCATTGACCACTTTTTCTCTTTCCTCTGGCGACCAGTAATAACTCGCCATTTTTGTGCCCATCATTTCTTCAGGTTTATAACCCAGAAGTGATTCAGCACAATTAGAAACCAGAGTAATGTCACCTTCCATATTAGTCTGATAGATCGTATCAGACATATTATCCATAATACTGTGAAGCTGAGCTTTGGTTTCAACTAACTCCTGCTTTAAAGAGTTTATTAAACCGATATCTCTGACCGTTCCAGCAACAGCAACTTTTTGATCATCATCCTTAATTACGTCTATTTCTAACCAGGCTTCTACAGTGCTTTTACCATCCTTCTTTAGTAGTTTGACTTCATAGTGCTTCGGTGATGGTTTGCCCGCAATACGATCTTCATAACGAGAGACAGCAAGTTCCTGCATATCTGGGTGTACATAATCAGAAAACTTTTTTCCAATCAAATATCCAGGTGCTGTACCCAATAATTTTTCAAAGGCCAGATTCACATAAACATATCTATAATCCTGAACAACATAAAACCCATCCATCATCAGGGAAGTCAACAACTCCCAACGCGCATGTTCACTAAAACTCATATAAAATCCTTATTTTCCCTGTTTAAAAATCACACTGTTCAATCTGTTCATTCATCAATAATGAACAGACAACTAACTATTTGAAGCTCATTTCATAGAGCTCAATTCTATCTGCATTCTTCTCCATCTCCAGCCATAACAGGTGATAGCTCTTCTGCTGTTCAGGGTGTAAAACACTACCCTGAATATCACTCAATGGCTTCAACACAAATGCATTTTTTAATATCTCATGGCGAGGAACCTGCACTCCAGGCTCATCCAGTATCAGTTGGTCGTAGGTCAACAAATCAAGGTCTATCGATCTGGCTGAAAACTTTGGCTGAGAACGATCTCGACCTATACGATCTTCAATCGCTTTTAATTCAGCAGCAATATCCTGCACAGATGCAACCGAGTTAAAGCTAACTACCAGGTTTAGAAAGTCATCTCCATCAAACCCCACTGCAGCTGTTTGATACACGGGTGAAATGGTTAAAATTTCAAACTTTTGTTGTAACTCAATAATTGCCAGGCGGATATTATGTTCAGGATTTATGTTGCTACCCAGACTGATAGTGACCAGAGCAGTCATTAGCTTTTAACACCGCGTTCTATCATCACCCCGACAGAACGTGAGCCGCTGACAGCCCCCGGTTTATGCAGGGTAAGCTTAACCCAGGGTACATTAAACTCTGTTAATACAATCTCACAAATTTTTTCAGCCAGTGTTTCCACCAGCTCATATTCACTCTCAGTAACAAAAGAAATCAAACGTTTAGCCACGGCCTTATAATTCAAGGTATCTTCTATATTGTCACTGTTTGAAGCTTTTTTGATATCAGTTGCCATGTCCAGATCGACACTGATGACCTGCCTTATTTTTCGTTCCCAGTCATAAATACCAATAACCGTTTCAATTTGCAACTCTCTTATAAATACTATATCCATTATTTCTTCTATAAATATGTTAATTTGAGCCTATTATCATCGCTAACTGGAGTAAATTCACCCTGCAATTACTACGGGGTGAGAAGTTTTTAAAATTAGCTGCATCATGCTTGAATACTACAACTGCTTCTGGTAGGATTCGCGCCCTTGTGCAATCAGACCAATTTTTCGGAGTTTACCATGTCCCGAGTATGCCAAGTTACAGGTAAGAAACCTGTTGCTGGAAACAATGTATCTCATGCTAATAACAGAACACGTCGTCGTTTTCTGCCTAACTTGCATTCCCATAAATTTTGGGTGGAAGCCGAAAACCGTTGGGTTAAACTGAAAGTTTCAGCTAAAGGTATGCGTATCATTGATAAAAATGGTATTGAATCTGTATTAGCAGATATGCGTAAACGTGGCATTAAAGCCTAAGTTTAGAGGATAGAAAAGACATGAGAGATAAAATCAAACTGGTTTCTTCTGCTGGAACAGGCCATTACTACACAACTGACAAGAACAAGAAAACTACACCAGATAAATTGGTGATGAAGAAGTACGATCCAGTTGTTCGTAAACACGTTGATTACAAAGAATCCAAGATCAAATAAAAGATCTTAGTTTTTAGAATATTAAAAACCGGCTTTTGCCGGTTTTTTTTTGCTCATTTATAATAATGGGTTATATTTATTCACCAATGAAATCATATTAATAGCTTTCTAATAAATGATAATTCAGTACTGAGTTTGCTTTCATTCACCCATTATTCTCAGTAAAATCCAGACCACCCAGACAATTACTAGAATTTCATGGAAGCCACATCAAACGATACCCCCCCTCTTGTTCAGGTTGAGAATTTATCCCGCCGTTATGGTGATACTCTGGCCGTAGATCAGGTTAGCTTCACCTTGCAAAAAGGAGAAGTTCTGGGCTTTCTTGGCCCCAACGGTGCGGGTAAATCCAGCAGCATGCAAATGATCACCGGAAATCTGGCTCCCACTACCGGGCAGATTACCATCAATGGTTTCGATATGATCGACCAACCCATTCAGGCTAAGTCCTGTATTGGTTACCTTCCCGAGAACCCACCTGTTTATCGAGACCTTACCGTTGATGAATTCCTCACTTACTGCTCTCGATTGCATCGAATTCCCTCAGCTGATATTCACAGTGCATTAGATGCCGCTAAACAACACTGTGGACTGGAAGATGTGGGAAAACGGTTGATCGGTAATTTATCCAAAGGCTTTCAGCAACGCGTTGGCATTGCTCAGGCCATCATTCACCAGCCTCCACTGGTTATTCTGGATGAACCTACGGTTGGTCTGGACCCTATTCAGGTTCGGGAAATACGTAAACTAATTCAGTCACTGGGGAAAGATCGAAGCGTAATATTATCCACTCATATCTTGCCCGAAGTTCAGGCCACCTGTGACCGGGTGCAAATCATCCGCAAGGGAGCCCTGATCTACAGTGCCAGCATAGATGAACTCAACCAACAAGGTCAGGCAAACAACCTGACTGTTGCATTCAAAACACCACCTGGCTTACAGGAACTTAGCGATTTAACCGGTGTTAATAACATTACAGAAATTGACCACTTACGCTTCAATATTCAGTTTGAAAATGAAAATTTTGCTGAATCTCTGGTGCAACAGGCCGTTGCAAAAAACTGGGGTCTGTTTGAGTTAATTCCTCAAACCACTTCACTGGAAGAAATTTTTGTCGAGTTAACGACCTCGGAAACAGGTGATCAGGAAATTCAGGAGAATGCAGCATGATCTGGACTATTGCCCGACGTGAAATCACCAGCATGTTTCTGTCACCTCTTGCCTGGGTGATTCTAGCGGTAATCCAGGCTATTTTAGGCTGGATGTTTCTGGCTCAGATTGAAAATTTCTTTATACTTCAGCCTCAACTCATTGAACTTGAAAATGCTCCGGGAGTGACCGATATCATCGTTGCTCCTATATTTTCTCTCGCAGCCATAATCCTGCTGATGATCATGCCATTGCTGACCATGAGAACTCTCGCGGAAGAAAAGAAAAACAAAACCATAAATTTGCTTTTTTCAGCACCTATCTCTATCACACAGCTGGTGTTAGGAAAATATGTTGGATTGCTTTTCTTCGTGTTGATTCTCACCAGTATGTTAATGCTGATGCCGTTATCCTTATTGGTAGGCACCGACCTGGATCTGGGTAAATTATTTTCCATATACATCGGTATGATCTTGTTACTCGGTAGTTTCGCGGCCATCGGCCTTTACCTATCCAGTTTGACCGATAGCCAGACTATCGCCGCAGTGAGCACCTTTGGCGCTTTACTCATGTTATGGATTATTGAGTGGCGAACAGAACAAACTCTATTCCACTATCTTTCACTATTGGCTCATCACCAGCCCTTACTTGAAGGCCAGTTTAGCTCTGTGGATATCAGTTATTTTTTACTCATTATTCTGCTATTTTGTGGATTGACTATTCGCCAGCTGGATGGTGATCGACTTCAACATTAATCAGGCTAACCTATGAAAAAAACATTGCACCACGAAGTCACGAAGGGCACGAAGAAAACATGAATAAAGAATCAACTCTTAATCTTGTTCCTGTTTTTCAATTCCTCGTGTCCTACGTGACTTCGTGGTGAAAAAGACATGAAAATTAATACCAAAACACGTTTACAGTTAAAGATTCAATCGGGTCTTTTCGTTGTATTGTTTGTTGCTTTTACCGGTGTTTTAGCCTGGTTCAGCACGCAGTATAAATTCAACATTGACTTAACGGCCAACCAAAGCAATAGCCTCTCTGAATCATCTTTGCGGTTGCTGAAAAATATAAAACAGCCTGTAAAAATTAGCGCCTTTGTTTCCCCCATTAACGAACAGAAAGAAATTTTCGATAAACTGTTTCAGCGTTATGCCGATAAACAGTCATTAATCGAATACCAGAGTATTAACCCAGATATTGCCCCCGACCTGTTACGAGAATTTAATATCCAGCGCGATGGTGAAATTGTTATTGAAGTGAATGGCCGTAGCGAAAATGTATTGCAGGTCAGTGAATCTACAATAACCAACACTATAGCCCGCCTGCTAAGAAAGGGAGACAGCTGGTTAGTGTTTCTTCAGGGTCATGGAGAGCGAAACCCATTTGGTGATGCCAATCATGATTTGCAATTGTTTGCATCACGACTCAGTCAGAAGGGATTTAATATCGAGAATTTGAATTTAATCGAAACAACCAGTATTCCCGATAATACCGATGTTTTAGTCATAGCCGATGCGACAGCCGACCTGCTTGACGGTGAATTAAAAATTATAAATCAGTATGTGAATCAGGGTGGCAACCTGCTGTGGTTAACCGAGCCGGGTGAAAATATTCGACTTGAAAGCCTGGCTGAAATACTGGAAATTGAGTTCCTACCCGGTATCATTGTCGACCCAAGCACACAGTTGCTAGGTCTTGATCGAGTAGATTTTGCACTAGCTGCAGATTATCCACACCATGCGATTACCACCGCTATCGACAGCATCACTTTGTACCCTAAAGCTCAGGCTATTGATTTTCTGGGTGAACAGAGCGATTGGCAGGCAGAACATTTAATCGTCACCCACGATAGAACCTGGAATGAAACCGGAGAAATGGCCGGGCAGATTACTCAGGGAGATAATCACGGTGAGCAGGCTGGCCCACTCACCATTGGATTGAGCCTGACCCGAAGCTTGCAAAAAGAGGATGGCAAATTACTCACCCAGCGTGTAGTGGTTACTGGAGATGCCGATTTTCTATCAAATCAGTACCTCGGAAATGGCAGTAACCTGCCTCTGGGTCTCAACATGCTGAACTGGTTAAGCCATGACGATAACCTGATTGCAATTACTCCTCGCAAGGCAATTGACAGTCAGCTGGAGTTAACACCAACGCAGCAGTTATCTATCGCCACTTTCTTTTTGTTTCTTTTACCCGCATTATTATTAGGCTCAGGTATCAGAATCTGGTTAGTAAGGAGAAAACGCTAATGTCCAGGCGCATGCTCATCAATTACCTGTTGTTCATACTGATCATTATCTTCACCTACATTGGGATTAAATACCCGATCACCGAAGATCAGAAGATTAACCGCAATGCAATTACTACTCTTAAACCAGGTAATATAACCGATATAAAAATTGAAACAGCCGATGAGATATTGGTGCTAAAAAAGCAGGGAACTAGCTGGAATATAGAAAGCCCGATTAACTGGTTTGCCAATAATATTGCGGCTGAACGCATCGCTTCTCTGGCGGCAGTTGAACCTCAATCAAAATTACCCAAAGATCAGATAGATGTTTCTACTCTTGGGTTAAGAATTCCCAAAGCCGTAGTCACGCTGAATAACAAAAGCATCTATTTTGGTGATACCAATCGTATTGGCAACAGACGTTATTTAATGGTTGATCCAAATGTGTATCTAGCTTCAGATATTCATTATATTTTCATTAGCCAGGGTTTGAGCGGACTGATAGATAACCGCCTGCTCCCATCACGACTGGAACTTACAGAACTGAAATTCCCAGCGTTTACTTTACACAAAAGTGAGTCGACATGGTCTACAAATGCAGAAAATAAACCATCTCAGAATGTGACTCAATTAATCAATAACTGGCACCAGAAGCAGGCTACGATAAAACCTTATGACAGAACGTTGAACCCATTGAATAAGATAAAAGCCAGCCTGCAAAGTGGTAGTGATATAGAGTTTTTTGTGCTCTCAATCAAACCTGAAATTATTATCGCCCGACCCGATCTGAATATTCAATATCACTTTCCCGATCATCAGTACTACGAACTTTTATCACTGGATCAACCAGCTGAGCCATCTAAGTGAAAATATTTCTACCTGTAATTATCTTATTAAGTTTTTCCACATTTGCAGACCATTACCCCGGGCATGCAAAACTGGAATGGGGCATCGGCGCAGTCATGTTAAGTACACCCGATTACATTGGCTCTTCACGTTCACAAAACCTGTTTGCTCCTTTCCCTTATTTAAAATACAGGGGAAAGCACCTACGAATTGATGACGGAATTGAGGCTCGCCTGTTCAATACTCCTGATTTATTGCTATCAATCAGCGGTAATGGTTCCTTGCCCAGTCCAGACGATAATCCCGCACGTGAGGGCATGGATAAACTGGATGCCAGTATTGAGTTTGGACCATCACTGGAATATCGCCTGACCCACGATGAATCGACATCTGTCTGGCTGGAAGTCCCACTTCGGTTTGCATTTAGTATCGGAGACAATACCGGGTATATTGGCCAAATTTTCAATCCGAAAATCGCCTGGAGAAAATCTGCTTTAAATAAATTTGACTGGAAATTAAGAGTGGCAGTCGGCCCAATATTTGGTGATGAAGATTTCAATGGTTATTACTACAACGTAGCTGAACACGAAATAACATCTCAACGACCTGCTTTTAAAGCTGTTCAGGGATACAACGGTTTCAGAACTGATTTCACCTACAGCAGACGCATCGGTAAATTCTGGTTAGGAGGATTTATTCGCAATGATAATCTTAGCAATAGCGTGATTGAAGACAGCCCACTGGTTACCGAATCAAGTAACTGGACTGCAGGAATATCATTAGCTTTGGTCTTTTCTGATCGCGGCTGTTGTTAACAACAATATGCCTGAATTACCTGAAGTAGAAACAACATTACGTGGGCTGGAGCCACACTTATTAAAGCGCACAATAACCCGCATAGAAATCAGGCAGCCAAAATTACGCTGGCCTGTTCCCGATGAAATTTTAAACCTGCAGGGAGCAACAATTCAGTTACTAAAAAGACGCGCCAAATACCTGTTAATTTATACTGATCAGGGCAACATGATCTGGCACTTAGGCATGTCAGGCAGTATGCGTATGCTGCCAGAACAAGAAGTCGGCAGTAAACACGAACACATCAAAATAATTCTGAATGACAACTCATCTCTGAGATATATAGACCCTCGACGTTTTGGTGCTTTACTACACACTGACTCAGACCCGTTAAATCATAAATTAATCTGTACTCTCGGCCCAGAACCATTAAGCAAGGAATTTAATGCCGATTACCTGAAGCACCAATGCCTGTCAAAAAGCAGCTCAATCAAACAGGTCATAATGGATAGCCATATTGTCGTGGGAATCGGTAATATTTATGCCTGCGAAAGTCTTTTCCTAAGTGGTATAAACCCCAAAACAAAAGCTAAACGAATCAGCATCAGACGAATAGAGAAACTGGTTCAATCAATTAAATCAGTATTGCAACAGGCTATTTTACAGGGGGGAACCACATTACAGGATTTCACCCAGACCAATGGTCAGCCCGGTTACTTTGCACAAAAACTACATGTGTATGGTAATAAAAAAGAGTGCCTGAATTGTGGAACAAAAATTAAACGAATTACCCAGGCACAACGATCAACTTTTTATTGTTCCTGCTGTCAGCGATAAGAGTAAATCTGGAAAAACAAATGGATGCAGGAACAGCATCCCCAGGCTTTGTGTCTGTAGGGTGCGCCGCGCGCACCATTAAATTTCAGTACAAACTCTAACGATGCACACAGTAAATTCGATCCATACCGCTGCCGTCATTTAAACCATCACCTGAGTTTGCTGCAGGTCCACCAGCTACTGCAACGCCTGGAAGAATAAACAACAAAACCAATAACAATAAGATAACTCTTTTCATAACTTTACCCTCCCTAACTTTAAGTTAGTAATAGGAGCACTTTAATAGTACGCCTTAGACCCTGTTTTTAGTATAGATTCAGGTTATCAATCTCGCCTACAACCTGTTTCAATAGTTAAAAATACCAGCCACTCAGCCAATTCACCAAGCCCTTAACTGATATATTTAAGATTATTGATCTGAGGCAATTTATATACCCATTAATTTAGACTATAATCTTCAGCTAACATAATACCCCGACCCTAGGAGAGGTTATGATCGATAAAAACAAAACACCAAAAAAACCAAAAAAAATTGATAAGAAACTCTATGAAAGCGAATTGGCCAAGTTACAAAGTGAGCTAGTCAAACTCCAGGCATGGATTAGTCATGAAAAATTAAAAGTGGTTGTATTATTCGAAGGCCGGGATGCGGCTGGTAAGGGTGGTGTTATAAAACGCATTACTCAACACCTCAATCCTCGTGTCTGTCGTGTAGCAGCTTTACCTGCTCCTACAGAAAGAGAAACAACACAATGGTATTTTCAACGCTATGTTCCTCATCTTCCTGCGGCTGGTGAAATGGTATTATTTGACCGTAGCTGGTACAACCGTGCTGGTGTCGAAAAGGTAATGGGTTTTTGCTCCGACGAAGAATATCAGGAATACCTTCGTTCATGCCCTGAATTCGAACGCATGCTGGTTCGCTCAGGCATTATCCTGATTAAATACTGGTTTTCAGTATCGGATGAAGAACAGGAAGCTCGCTTCCAAAGCCGCCTCACAGATCCTCTAAAACGCTGGAAACTAAGCCCGATGGATCTTGAATCTCGTAAGCGTTGGGTCGAGTACTCTAAAGCCAAAGATCAAATGTTTGCTCACACGGATATCAAACAGGCTCCGTGGTTTGTGGTTAAATCAGATGTAAAAAAACATGCTCGTCTAAACTGTATCTCTCACCTGTTGAACCAGATTCCTTATGATGATCTCACACCTGAGAAAATTAAATTACCCAAACGGGAAGAAGGTATCGGCTATGTCAGACCACCCATGACTGATCAAACTTTTATACCGGATACTTATCCCTAGCGCATACTAAAAAACCTTTCCAGGGGTTTGACCCACATCAAGGTAAGCCCCTGAAAACATACATAAAAAAGCTAAAAAGCCTATTATGCATGTCAACTGACAATTTTATACATTCTCTGGACAAGCTACTAATGAACAACGAAAAAAAAAGCACCAGCCAGTCTGACGCCTCCCCCACTGTGGTAAAGAAAGCAACTTCTACGATAAAGAAGAAACCTACTTCGACGGTTAAAAAGAAAGCAGCACCTACTACTGTAAAATCGTCAGCACCTAAAGCAGTAGTACCACCTACTAAAGCAAAACCTTCAGAGTCTGCTGTAAAGAAACCTCCTACGACCAAACAGGAAGCTGAAGAAGCTCGACTTAAAAAAGTTAAAAAGAAAGCATATCGCCGATATATACGAGAAGAGGAATTAATACCTTATCAGGCCGAATTGATAAAATTGCAGCAACACCTTGAAAAAACCAATAAGCGCATGATCATTCTTTTTGAAGGAAGGGATGCTTCAGGCAAAGGTGGCACCATCCGTCGTGTATCACGCTATATGAATGAAAAACACTACCGTATAGTCGCACTGGGTAAACCAACCGAGTACGAAAAGACTCAATGGTTTTTCCAGAAATATATACGCCATTTTCCTCGAGGTGGTGAAGTCGTATTATTCGATCGCAGCTGGTACAACCGTGCCATGGTAGAGCCTGTATTCGGATTCTGTACCGATATAGAATATAAAAATTTCATGCGTGGTGTAGCTGGATTCGAAAAAGACCTGGTTAGACAGGGCACTATCATTGTGAAGCTGTATTTCAGTGTCACTAAAGAAGAACAGGATAGACGTTTTACTCGCCGTAAAACAGATCCTCTCAGACAGTGGAAACTGAGCGAAGTCGATGTGCAGGCTCAGGAACGCTGGGATGATTTTACCAACGTCAAATATCAGATGCTGAGAAAAACACATAGCACTCACGCACCCTGGACGATTATTCGTTCCAACGACAAACATCAGGCCAGATTGAATGCCATGAAAGTTATTTTAAATTCGGTTCCCTACAGACGTGGGAAACAGAAACTAGACTTCGTTCCAGACCCGGAAATAGTGGTATCAGGAGCCAGAGAGATGGAAACGATGGAAGCTCAACGCTTACAAAGTGGTAAATTCGAGGCCTAAGAAAAGGTCGACTCCGACACTACATCTACACGGCTACTCTGAAATTAATTCAGGGTAGCCGAATAACGCAGGTGTCCCGCCAGTGTGCAAAAACATCACCCGCTGATCTTCACTCCACATACCATCACGAACATAAGCCAGTAATCCAGCCATTGCCTTACCAGTATAAGTAGGATCCAGTAAAACACCTTCCGATTCTGCGGTTAAACTAATAGCTTCTTTAACATAATCATTCAACTGGCCATAACCTGGCTGTAGCATGCAATCATCTACATGGACATCATCAGCTGTCACACAAACATCTACTTTCATCATAGATGCTAACTGGTTCGTTTTATCCAGAACACGTTGCTTCTGTAACTCAGCACTTCTGCGAACACACATGCCATAAACCCGAACAGGACTCCCTAAAACACGTAACCCAAACAATAATCCTGCATGCGTATTGGCTGAACCAGATGCCAGCACAATAGCATCAAAGGTTAAATTCATTTGCGCAATCTGTTGTAAAATTTCTTCAGCCGCCTTCACATAACCCAAAGCACCATAAGGTGTATGCATGCCCGATAAAGGAATAACATAAGGCGTCGCTCCTTCTGTTTTCAATACTTCGGCTCGTTCATATAAAGCATTATCGGCACCATCTTCATCTTCTCCTACCGGATAGTGATGTATTTTAGCTCCCATAATTTTCATCAGCATCGGATTGCCAGAATCATAATATTGCGGAAGTCGATCACTGACTCTTTTTTCCAGCTGCACTTCAACCTTCATGCCCATTTTACGGGCTGCTGCAATCGTCATACGTACATGATTGGATTGCACGGCTCCAGTAGTAAGTAAAATATCAGCCCCATGTTGCAAAGCCTGACCAACATAATATTCAAGCTGACGAGCCTTGTTACCACCCATTGCTAAACCAGTACAGTCATCTCGTTTAATCCAGATTTCCGGACCTGACATCACAGCTGTTAAATGGGGCATTTTTTCGAGAGGTGTCGGAGTGTGAGACAGCGAAACACTGGGGAATGGAACATCTAAATTCATAGTGAGTAGACTCTATAGTTGTAATAACATGACAATAGCTGTCAGGATTAAGATAAACAGCACAATTTCTTTAAATAACTTCTGATTAATTTTATCCGCCAGATAGTGTCCCGCAAAGACA